>JBJOHY010000024.1:0-5306 GCA_046047475.1 Actinomycetota bacterium
CGAACCTTATGGCTGCTTTCCACCGAAAATCTGCAACGAGATGAAGCAGAACTAAAGAATCTATTGGATGTTATCGAGCAATCAGTCACTGAACTTGCAAATCAGCAGCGATGGCGGATTAACCTGGTTGGCGCAAGAGATGCAATTCCGCAGCCATTGGCCACAGCTGTGGCAACTGCCGTAACAGCAACCCAGACGCTTCTTGATAAACCCATTGTTAATGTCGCAATTGCTTATGGCGGCAGGCGAGAAGTTGTTGATGCGGTTAAGTCATGGCTTGAGATCGAATCAGCTAAAGGACATTCGATTAATGAGCTGGTTTCATCACTAAGTGATACTCAAATTTCGGCTCATCTTTATACCAAGGGTCAGCCGGATCCAGATTTAGTGATCCGAACCTCTGGCGAACAGCGGTTATCTGGCTTCTTACTCTGGCAGTCGGCGCACAGCGAGTTCTATTTTTGTGAGGCCTACTGGCCAGCGTTTCGACGGATAGATTTCCTTCGTGCGCTGCGCGCCTTTACCCAGCGGCAGCGCCGTTACGGTTTGTGAACAGTTGATACTGATTGGGCGTGTCTCAACCAGTGCTTGAGGTTTGTGTGGAAATCTCCGCTCAATAACTAACTCAGGAGGCAGGGTGCCTGCTGCCCGCAAAGCTTCTTCCCCGCGAGTAACCCGTGCCGCTAAAGGCACTGATTCCAAATTCAAGGTTGCCAGCGTAAAACCCGCAAGGCAAACTGATCCAAAACGAACTTATATTCTCGATACCAGCGTGCTGCTATCCGATCCGCGTGCACTGCTGAGATTTGCTGAGCATGATGTGGTGTTGCCGGTGGTCGTAATTACTGAATTAGAAGCAAAGCGTTCACATCCAGAGTTGGGCTACTTTGCCCGTCAAGCACTGCGATTATTAGATGATCTTCGAATTGAACATGGCCGGTTAGACCAAGCAATTCCAATTGGCAATGCCGGCGGAACACTGCGAGTTGAGTTAAATCACGCGAGCGGTGATGCACTGCCAGCTGGATTGCGGCTGGGGGATAACGACACCCGAATTCTTTCAGTTGCGGCATCGCTTTCAACTGAAGGAAATGATGTTGTAATTGTTAGTAAAGATCTGCCAATGCGAGTTAAAGCGTCATCAGTTGGCTTATCCGCAGAAGAATATAAAGCAGAATTTGTCGTTACTACTGGCTGGAATGGCGTAGTAGAACTTAACGTTGGTTCGAAAGTATTGGACGAACTTTATAAATCTGGCAGCACATATTCCATTGCGACAACTGACCTTCCGGTTCACACTGGTTTGGTATTGCAGAGCGAAAAGAATTCAGCATTAGGACGCATCCTGCCAGATCGCAGTGTGCAGTTAATTCGCGGCGATGTTGAAGCATTTGGAATTCGTGGTCGGAGTGCCGAACAGCGAATCGCGCTGGATTTATTACTTGATGAAGAAGTTGGCATTGTGTCGCTTGGTGGCCGAGCTGGCACTGGTAAGAGCGCGCTGGCGCTGTGTGCTGGTTTAGAGCAAACGTTAGAGCGCGGTAAACATCGATCAATTATGGTGTTTCGACCACTTTATGCTGTTGGCGGTCAAGAACTTGGCTATCTGCCTGGAACTGAAGGCGAGAAGATGTCGCCGTGGGCACAGGCAGTCTTCGATACGTTAGGTGCGGTGGCGTCTCGCGAAGTAATTGAAGAAGTAGTTGCTCGAGGAATGTTAGAAGTGCTGCCCCTAACACATATCCGCGGCCGCTCTCTTCACGACGCTTTTGTGATTGTTGATGAAGCCCAATCGTTGGAGCGGAATGTGCTACTGACGGTGCTTTCTCGAATTGGGCGAGGATCAAAAGTGGTGCTGACCCATGATGTGGCACAGCGCGACAACTTACGAGTTGGTCGCTACGACGGAATCGCTGCGGTAATTGAAAAACTGAAGGGCCATCCATTGTTTGCCCATGTCACGTTGACCAGATCAGAGCGATCGCCAATAGCTGCCATGGTGACTGAGTTACTGGAAGAGATTCCTGGATTGTGACCTAGGTCACATCAAATGGCTGTAAATGTCTGATTTGTCCAGATAACTTTCACAAATTCCCGAACTCGCGTGAATGGAAAAGTCCGCGCGAACTGCTGGTTTAGGGCACCCTGTAGGCATGAAAGGTGCCATTAAGCCCTGGGCACTTCCCCTGACTGCCTTGGCCCTGTTGCTCTCCGTGCTGCCTGCCAGCGCTACCCCAACTGATCAAACCTGTATCGATGGATCAGTCGATTGTCATCTGGTCGGGGTTAGCGATGCTGCGCGCGAGGCTGGAGAAGCGGCAGCAACAACTGAAGCGCAGGCAGAACCGGCAGCCCAGTCTCGAGCAGTGTTAACTGCGCGTGACCGATCTCCGCACCACTTTGCGTCCAAGTCCTACAACCGCTGGTACGCCCAGCTTTACATTAAGCGGGTTTATGACTGGGGCAACTACCACTGGAAATGTTTAGATCGTCTCTGGCAACTCGAAAGCGGCTGGAATGAGTTGGCCAAGAATCGACGTTCTGGCGCCTATGGCATTCCGCAAGCGCTTCCGGGCAACAAGATGGCAGCCATGGGTCGAAACTGGAAGAAAAATCCAGAAGTCCAAATTAAGTGGGGCGCTTCTTACATCAAGAGTCGCTACAAGTCACCTTGCAAAGCGCTAGCGTTCATGGATCGACGCGGCTGGTATTAATTCTTTATTGGAATAGTTAGCGCGATTGGCCGCAGCGTATCGGCATAAAAATCATTACCTTTGTCGTCAATCACAATGAACGCTGGAAAATTTTTGACTTCAATCTTCCAAACCGCTTCCATTCCTAACTCTGGAAAATCCAGCACTTCAACATTCGTGATATTGTCATGAGCTAATCGAGCGGCTGGGCCACCAATGGAACCTAAATAAAATCCGCCGTGCATCTTGCAAGCATTTGCTACTTCAGCACTTCGATTTCCTTTGGCCAACATCACAAACGAGCCACCGGCAGCTTGAAAACGCTCAACATAAGTATCCATTCGGCCAGCGGTGGTCGGTCCAAATGAACCGCTGGGCATGCCAGCGGGAGTTTTTGCTGGACCAGCGTAATAGACCGCATGATCTTTAAAGTATTGCGGCAACTCTTCACCACGATCTAACATCTCAGCGATCTTGGCATGAGCTAAATCTCTCGCCACGATCATGGTGCCAGTGAGGCTCAATCTAGTTTTAACTGGATGCTGACTTAGTTGATACCGAATTTCTTGCATGGGGCGGGACAGATCAATTTGCACTACTTCACTGTCATCTGTTTCAGTTATCTCAGGTAAATATTTTGCTGGGTCAGTTTCTAGTTGCTCTAAGAAGATTCCGTCTTTGGTGATCTTGGCTAAGATTTGTCGATCTGCTGAGCAAGAAACCGCAATTGCAACTGGACAAGAAGCCCCATGACGAGGCAATCGAACCACCCGAACATCGTGGCAAAAATATTTTCCACCAAATTGCGCACCAATTCCAAAGCTTTGGGTCAACTTGAGCACCTCTTGCTCAAGTTCTAAATCCCGAAACGCATGACCCAACTCACTTCCGCTGGTTGGTAGCGAATCTAAATAACGCGCGGAAGCAAGTTTTGCCGTCTTGAGGGTGTATTCGGCTGAAGTACCACCTATCACAATTGCTAAGTGACACGGCGGACAAGCTGAGGTGCCAATGGCGCGGAGTTTTTCATCTAACCAACTCATTAATTTCGCCGGATTGAGCAGCGCTTTGGTTTCTTGATATAACAATGACTTGTTGGCAGAGCCGCCACCTTTAGCGATGAATAAGAATTGATACTCACCTGCTTCATCAGGCGAGGTATTAGCGCCGATTTCAATCTGCGCTGGCATATTGGTGCCAGTGTTCTTTTCGTTGAAAACTGTTAACGGGGCGAGCTGGGAATAACGCAGGTTCAGTTTCTGATACGCCTCATACATTCCCTTACTTATGGCAACTTCATCATTACCTGGCGTAAGAACGTGCATGCCGCGCTCTGCTTTTACGATTGCCGTGCCGGTGTCCTGACACATAGGTAGCACGCCACCGGCAGCAATGTTGGCGTTCTTTAATAGATCTAACGCGACGAATCGATCGTTTGGACTGGCTTCAGGGTCATCAATAATCTTTCGAAGTTGAGCTAGGTGACTTGAGCGAAGTAAATGTTGAGAGTCTTTGATTGCTTCAAAACTCAACCTCTCAATTGCGGCCGGATCAACTTGTAAGAATTCTTTGCCATCAACAGTAATTGTGCTGACGCCTTCAGATGAGATAAACCGATATTCAGTATTGTCCTCGCCAAGCGGTAACAATTCGGTGTACTTGAAATCAGTCATCTTCTTCCTCATCTTCAACGTCTAACGCTGCTAATTTCATTTGTGCTTTAGTAAGAAACTCATCACAGATGCGAGCAAGTAGTTCGCCGCGCTCCCAAAGCGCAATTGAGTGCTCCAACTCAAGCTCGCCAGATTCCATTAATTCGACCACTTCAGTTAAGGCAGCCCGAGCCGCCTCATAACTCAGCTTTTCCGGAGTGCTGCCGCCGGGCAGTTGGATCTTGCTCATGCGCTCACTGTACGCGCTCTAGGCTAAGCGGGTGAGTTTCGGTTCTGATCCCAGCAGCGCAGTCCCCGTCCGAGATGCGGTAGCGCGACTTAAGGACAACCTCAAGAAGCTACCACCGATCTGGGTTGAAGGGCAGCTTTCTGAAGTAAAGGATCGACCCGGTTCACCCTTGATCTTTGCTTCATTTCGGGACTTAACTACTGACGTTTCAGTTTCGACAGCTGCAACTAAATCAATTCTGGGCGCCGACAGCAAATTTCTAGTCGAAGGCGATCGAGTTCTACTACAACTGCAGCCGGAGATCTGGCCAAGGCGAGGCGAGTTGCAATGGCGAGTGCTCGCCATTCGACCAGTTGGATTGGGTGAGTTGCTCGCTCGATTAGAAGCACTAAAACAATTACTTGCCGCCGAAGGACTTTTTGATCCATCGACAAAGAAACCACTGCCATTTTTGCCAACCAAAGTTGGACTTATTTGTGGCCGAGCAAGTGCGGCAATGCACGACGTGATGGTAAATGCCAAAGTTCGCTGGCCAACAGTCGATTTTTTAGTCAAAGAAGTTGCCGTCCAAGGCGATAGTGCCGTAAAGGAAGTAGCTGCCGCGCTAAAGGAACTTGATGCTAATGGTGAAGTTGATGTTATTGTGATTGCGCGCGGTGGCGGCTCGTTAGAAGACTTACTGCCATTCTCGGATGAAGGTTTAATTCGACT
>JBJOHY010000025.1:0-9880 GCA_046047475.1 Actinomycetota bacterium
CGTGGTGTCTGCAATTACCAACGCTGCGCTATCCGTCGGCGAATCAGCAAACACTCTAAGTTGAATTCCAAGTGCTGCTGCAGCTTCAGCCATCATCCGAGCCAGTTGGCCTGCACCTAGCACGCCAACAACTGGCATTCCAACTGGCAGCACGTTTCTAGGATGCATGTGCTGACCTTAAATGATTAACGTCGCCAGCGATAACTTCAATTTCTGTATCTTCAGTTGCGAGCACTAATCCGCCTGAATCAGTTAAAGCTTTTGCTACCCCAATAATCTTTGAACCATCTGTTAGCTCAACTTCGACAAGTTGACCAAGTGTTGTTAGCTCAGCTGAAATTTTTTGCTTCATCTGATCATTGCTCAATTTTGCTGCTTGCTGCACTTGGAAAATTAACTCACGAATAAATTGTGCTAGCGCAGGCAGATATTCAATTAGGCTTAGTTGGGTTGCAGTTGGCAGGTCAGGTGCACCAAAGAAATTTATGCCAACACCGACAACTGCAAAGTTACCTTGCCGTTCAATTAGGATGCCAGCAAACTTCTGATTTGAAATCAAACAATCATTGGGCCATTTGATTGAGATTGGCTCAGCAATAAATTCTTTAATGGAATTTCGAAGTGCAACTGCAGTGATAGCACTTAGCCAAGTAGGTGCCGGTATAAACTCATCAAGCGGCACCGCAATTGAGATTGGAATTGAACCAGTTGGGCTTTCCCAGCTCCGCCCTTGCCTACCTCGGCCGTGGCTTTGCTTAGTTGCAATTCGAATAGACCAGGCTGCAGCGTGATTACTTGCTAAGTCGTTGACCAGATCCGCGTTGGTTGACCCCGTTGATTCCACCCAGGTTAGGTCGGTAGTTGCTAGCGGCTGGTCGCCTAATAAACCCATCAGTAGGGGTTGTGCTGAACTCATTGCCGCTGCCACTCGGCTAGGGTACGAGTTAGGTAAGCCAGGAGGGCAGATGAACACCGCTGATTCCCATAATCCCCGCTCCACATCAGGGAAACTTGAAGAGTTAGCCATCTTCCGCGATCATGCACTTCATTCCGCATCAGCGGCTGCTATTGAGCGACAGCACAAGCGCGGCAAACAAACGGCACGTGAGCGAATTGCCCACCTGTTAGACGAAGGTTCATTTGTTGAGCTAGATGAGTTAGTTCGACATCGCTCCAGCAACTTCGGTCTTGATGATGACCGGCCATTTGGTGATGGCGTGGTAACTGGTTATGGCACCATTGATGGCCGACCAGTTGCAATTTATGCGCAAGATTTCACCATCTTTGGCGGATCACTTGGTGAAGTTATGGGCGAGAAAATTGTGAAAATAATGGATTGGGCAATAAAGAATGGTTGCCCAGTAATTGGAATTCAAGATAGCGGTGGCGCCCGTATCCAAGAAGGTGTCTCATCACTAGATCTTTATGGTGAGATTTTCTATCGTAATGTCTTAGCATCTGGCGTTATTCCTCAAATCTCATTGATTATGGGTCCATGCGCTGGTGGTGCGGTGTATTCGCCAGCTTTAACTGATTTTATTGTGATGGTTAATGAAACTTCCCATATGTTTATCACTGGTCCAGATGTAATTAAAACCGTAACTGGTGAAGATGTTGGCTTTGATGAATTAGGTGGTGCCGTTGCTCACACCACAAAATCAGGCGTCGCCCACTACGGCGCAACTGATGAAGCTGATGCCCTAAATTATGTAAAGGCTCTGCTCTCCTATTTGCCAAGTAATAATCTCGATCGGGCGCCAAGTTTTGATGCACCAGCCGATTTAGACGTCTCTGAGGAAGACTTAGCGCTGAATAAATTGATTCCAGATGAATCTAATCAACCATATGACATGTTCAAACTAATCGAAGCGCTAGTAGATGATGCCGATTACCTAGAAATTCAACCTAACTTTGCGCCAAACATAATTACCTGTTTTGGCCGAATCGAAGGCCAATCTGTGGGAATTGTGGCAAACCAGCCCATGCAATTTGCTGGCACGCTAGATATCAACGCTTCAGAAAAAGCAGCTCGATTTGTTCGCACCTGCGATGCTTTCAATATTCCAGTTGTTACTTTGGTTGATGTGCCAGGATTTTTGCCTGGTACCAATCAAGAGTGGGATGGCATTATCCGCCGCGGTGCCAAGTTGATTTATGCCTATGCGGAAGCCACGGTACCGAAAATTACGCTGATTACGAGAAAAGCATATGGCGGTGCATACGTAGTTATGGGCGCAAAAAGTTTGCGAGCAGACATCAACTTTGCTTGGCCGACTGGACAGATTGCAGTAATGGGTGCGTCAGGTGCGGTGAGCATTATTCATCGCAAAGAAATTGCGGATGCTGATGACAAAGAAGCCACCAGAGCAAGATTGCTTCGGGAATATGAAGACACGTTAGACAATCCATATGTTGCAGCTGAGCGTGGTTATGTTGATCGCATCATTCTGCCAAGTGAAACCCGTAGCGAGATCGTTAAGGCGTTGCGAGCACTAAAGAATAAGCGGGACCAGCAGCCACTTCGAAAGCACGGAAATATTCCACTATGAGCGCAAACAATCTGCGAATCATCAGTCGTAACGCAACAGCAGATGAAGTTGCGGCAGTTATGGCAGTAATTACCGCAATTACCGCTAGTGCTGAAGTAGAAACGATTAAACCGCGAAGCAACTGGTCAAATCCAGCTGCAATGCATCGCCGCCCACTACCAAGCAGCTGGCTTAGCAGTTTCAGCAGGTAAGTAATGAAGTTAATTCTGGCTTCGGCCTCCCCTGCCCGGGCTATGTTGCTCAAAAATGCTGGCCTAACTTTTGAGGTTTTAGTTTCTGGCGTGGATGAGGAAAAAATCCAAGCAGATTTAGCCGACCTATCACCAGCAGAGATAGTTACCAAATTAGCTGTGGCAAAAGCTGAAGCGGTAGCTGCAACAGTAAGTAATGCCATTGTGATTGCTGCCGATTCGATGTTTTATTTTGATGGTCAGCTCTATGGCAAGCCACTCGATGCCGCAACTGCAACTCGAAGACTTGAAAAAATGCAGAGTAAATTTGGCGAACTAATTACTGGGCATGCCGTAATCAATACCGAAACTGGAATTTGTCATCAAGCAGTTGCCTCAGCAGTTGTGCAGTTTGCGCCGATGACTGCAGCTGAGATCGCTGCTTATGTTGCATCTGGTGAGCCGCTTGAAGTTGCTGGGAATTTCACATTAGATGGCTTGGGCGCCGCATTCATTGACCATGTCACTGGGGACCCAGCAGCTGTGGTTGGGCTGTCCCTGGTCACATTGCGAAACCTGATAAATCAACATGGAATTGAATACACCAAGTTGTGGCAACCGGTCGGTAACAACTAGGGTCTTAACCTTCGAACTGGAAAGGTCGATATGACAAAGCACATCACCAAACTGCTCATCGCAAATCGTGGTGAGATTGCAGTTCGAGTTATTCGCGCCTGCAAAGATGAAGGCATCAAAACTGTCGCAGTTTACTCAGATGGTGATCGAAACAGCATGCATGCGACCATGGCAGACGAGGCTTATTCACTCTCTGGAAAAACTGCCAAGGAAACCTACCTAGATATTGAAAAGATTATTCAAATCGCGAAAACTGCCAATGTGGATGCAATTCATCCCGGTTACGGCTTTTTGTCAGAGAATGCTGATTTTGCTCAAGCCGTAATTGATGCTGGCATTATCTGGGTAGGTCCACCACCAGCTGCAATTACTGCGCTTGGCGACAAAGTGCAAGCCCGTCATATTGCGCAAAAAGTTGGTGCACCGTTAGTTCCCGGCACTAAAGACCCAGTTAGTGATTCTGCTGAAGTGGTTAACTTTGCCAAAGCACACGGATTACCGATCGCGATTAAAGCTGCTTTTGGTGGTGGCGGTCGCGGCATGAAAGTCGCTCGCACCATAGAAGAAATACCAGAACTTTACGATTCAGCCGTTCGTGAAGCAGTTGCGGCGTTTGGTCGCGGTGAATGTTTCGTTGAGCGTTACCTAGATAATCCGCGCCATGTTGAAACACAAGTGTTAGCTGATGCGCATGGCAACGTTGTTGTTATTTCTACTCGCGATTGTTCACTGCAACGCCGACATCAAAAACTTGTTGAAGAAGCGCCAGCTCCGTTCTTGACCGATGACCAAGTGGCACGACTATATGAAGCAAGCAAGGCAATTATGCGAGAAGCTGGCTATCAGAATGCCGGCACCTGCGAATTCTTAATTGGTCAAGATGGCACTATTTCGTTTCTAGAAGTAAATACTAGATTGCAAGTAGAGCATCCGGTTTCGGAGGAAGTAACAGGAATCGATCTAGTTCGAGAACAACTTCGAATTGCGCAAGGCGAAAAGATTGAATATTCAGATCCAGTTACCCGCGGTCACAGCATTGAATTTCGCATTAATGGTGAAGATCCAGGCCGCGGCTTTTTGCCAGCGCCAGGCAAACTAACCACTTGGTCAATTCCAGATGGCCCTGGCGTTCGAATGGATACCGGTTATCGTGAGGGCGATAGCGTCGGTGGTGATTTTGACTCACTTTTAGGCAAATTAATCGTGACTGGCGCTACTCGCGAGCAAGCACTGCAACGAGCTCGTCGGGCACTCAATGAAATGAAGGTTGCTGGTATTCCTACCGCATTGACTTTCCATCAAGTAGTAGTAAACGAACCTGATTTCATTGGCGAATCCGGGTTTAACGTCCATACTCGCTGGATCGAAACTGATTTTAAGAATGAAATTGCCCCACAACCAACTTCAGCGGATGATGCTGAATCATTACAACTAGATCAACCGATCGTAGTTGAAGTTAATGGCAAACGACTTGAAGTTGCGCTACCCCAAAATTTAGCGATCGGAAATAAGAAAGCTGCGCCGAAAAAGACGGTTAGAACTAAAAGCGCAGCGCCAGTTGCATCAGGTAATGCGGTAATAGCTCCCATGCAGGGAACTATTGTTAAAATTGCAGTTGCAGCAGGTGCCACTGTTGCTGCTGGTGATTTAGTAATGGTGATTGAAGCCATGAAAATGGAACAGCCACTTACTGCACACAAGTCAGGCACAATCACAAGCATTTCGGCTGAGATTGGGATCACGGTGCAGTCTGGCACCGTGTTATGCGAAATTACTGATTAGCTCGCTGCATCAATCGACCAACAATATTTAGTCCAGCAAAGGCAACTAAGAATTTAATTGGTGAAGTGGCGTCATCAGCAAATCCATTCACCACCGCTGGCACAGTCAGAATCAGTGCAAACAATGCTGCATTTCTAACGCTGGCTGCCATTTCGCCCCAGAGTAAGCCAAAGACGCTGGCAATCATCAAAACATAGGCAAACTCAACACCAGTTTCTTCCGCATTGTTTTGTGTATCTAGCCAAGCGATGAATATCGAAAATACCACCATTGCTGCAACTGTCAGATAACTACGTTTCATTATGACTCCGATCCAGGGTTAATACGGTGCAGTCTACGGGCTGCTTCGGCAATTGAACCAGTAATGCTCGGATAAACCGTAAATGTGTGCGCTAGCTGATCGGTGGTCAAGTGTTGCTCAACCGCAATAGCGATTGGATAAATCAATTCACTAGCATTTCGCGCAACAACTACCCCACCTAAAATTACTCCAGCAGCTGGATCGGCAAACAACTTAACAAATCCATCGGTTTGTCCTTGCATTTTTGCTCGAGCATTTCCAGCGAGCGAAAGAGTGATAACTCGGGCCTTGACTTCACCTGCATCGATTTGTCGCTGAGTTATACCTACGGAAGCAATTTCTGGATCAGTAAATACGTTGCTGCTAACGGTTTGTAGATCAAGTGGCGATACCGCATCACCTAGCGCGTGATACATCGCAATTCGACCCTGCATCGCCGCAACGGAAGCTAAAGGTAAAACGCCAGTGCAGTCGCCAGCTGCATATACATTCCTAACGGAAGTTCGTGACACTCGATCTACTTCAATATGACCGCTTGAAGTTGTTTTAACACCAAGCAAGTCCAGGCCGAGATTTTCCGTATTTGGTAGCGATCCAATTGCAACTAAAGCGTGTGAGCCAAAAACTTTTGTGCCATCTGCCAACTCAACCTCGACACCTTCGCCAGTATTAACTACCAATTTTGCTCGAGCGTTATTGATAACTTTCATTCCCCGACGAGCAAATACTTTTTCAAGTGCTGCAGCAGCATCTGGATCTTCAGTAGGCAGCACTCGATCCCTGGAAGAAATCAAAGTGACATCACTACCAAGTGCGTTATAGGCAGAAGCAAATTCCGCACCAGTTACGCCAGAACCGATCACAATCAATTTTTCGGGTAAGTCAACTAACTCATAAAGTTGCTGCCAATCCAAAATGCGAATTCCATCAGGTTTAATGGTTTCCATGACTCTTGGTCTTGCCCCAGTTGCAATCAGCAAGACATCATATTTAAGTTCTGACTCATTAACGTTAATCGTTCCGGCAGCAGTTATTCTTGCGCGACCAGAAATAATCTCAATCTTTTCTGCCTGTAATTTCGCCGCAATATCTGAGCTCTGAGCTAGCGCTAATGACTTAATCCGCTGGTTAATCTGTTTGATGTCAGAACTGATTTGATCGGCACTTGCTGCTTTGCCACTTAACATCACGCCCAACTCGCCGGATTCAGACGTGGTGGTGATGGCTTCAGCGGTGGCAATCAGCGTCTTTGACGGAACGCAGTCGGTGAGCACGGTGGCTCCACCCAGCTTGTCGTCGCTGACCAGCTTCACTGTTGCCCCAAGTTGGGCGGCAACTAATGCGGCCTCATAGCCGCCTGGGCCGCCGCCCACAATCACCACCGAAGTCACGGGGGGATTCTGGCAGAGGCCATGCCTAATCCTGCGCGCAACGACTAATCTCGCCCTATGACCACTGAAATAGACCCATATCAAGCGGCTTCGACAGCTGCCCGAGTGCTTGCCAAAGAAACCGGAGTTGTTCACCACGATGTTTTGGTGGTGCTGGGATCTGGCTGGACACCAGCTGCTGATGAGTTTGGTGCACCAACGGCTGAGTTGACCGTAACTGACCTGCCTGGCTTTAGTGCGCCAGCAGTTGAAGGTCATGCTGGCAAACTTAGATCTGTTCGGGTTGGCGATTTAAATGTTTTGCTTCAGTTGGGTAGAACTCACTATTACGAGAAGAACGATGCGCAGGCGGTTGTGCATGCGGTGAGAACTGCAATTGCATCAGGCGTAAAGACGGTGGTGCTAACCAACGCCGCAGGCTCACTCAATCCCAATTGGGTGCCTGGCACACCGGTGTTGATTAAAGATCAAATTAATCTCACCGGTGGCACCCCATTAGTTGGTGCTCGCTTTGTTGACGTTACTGAAATCTACTCAGCAAGACTGCGTCAGCTAGCAAAGCAAGTTAAACCAGATTTAGCTGAGGGCGTTTACACCGCATTTCATGGACCGCAATATGAAACACCAGCAGAAATCAGAATGGTTAAAGCAATTGGCGGCGATCTAGTTGGCATGTCAACTGCGTTAGAAGCAATTGCAGCCAGAGAAGGTAATGCTGAGGTTCTGGGAATTTCGCTGGTAACTAATTTGGCTTCAGGAATGACCGGTGAAAAACTAAATCACGAAGAAGTGCTTGCAGCCGGAAAGCAGGCGGCAACTGCTATGGGCAAACTGTTGGTTGAGGTTGTAAGTAAGTTATGACCGATCTCAAGCAGTTGATTGCAACTGCTAAGTCATGGGTTGATAGTGATTTTGATTCGTCAACAAAACAAGAACTAATTGAGTTGATTGCTGCAGCTGAAACCGACTCGATTGCTGCAGCTGAGTTATCAGATCGGTTCTCCGGTCCACTTAAGTTCGGCACAGCTGGTCTTCGGGCAGAGGTTGCAGCTGGTGAAAGCCGAATGAACCGAGCAACTGCCGCTAAGGCAGCCTGGGGCGTTGCCCAATGGCTGAAAAATAACCAGCGAACCAAATTAGTGGTGGGACACGATGCGCGGCGCGGATCAGCCGAATTTGCTCTTGATACCTGTGGGATAGCTGCCGCACTCGGGCTTGAGGTAATCAAACTGGAATCACCTGTTCCTACCCCAGTTCTAGCTTTTGCCTTAACCGAATTAGCCGCTGATGCTGGCATTATGATTACTGCTTCGCACAATCCTGCAAAAGATAATGGCTATAAGGTCTATGACCACACCGGGTCCCAAATTATTTCACCAAGTGATGTCGAGATTGCCGAATTGATTGCATCAGCACCTGACGCAACTAATATAGATCGATCTGGCAGTTATCGCGAAGTGATAATGATTGATAACTATGTTTCCTTCGTATCATCGCAAGCGTTAACAACCCTAAACAAGAACCTAAAAATTGCCTACACCGCACTGCACGGAGTTGGTTCAATTACATTCAACAAACTTATGGATCAGATTGGCTATCTCCAGATTGCTGAAGTGAAAAGTCAGCAACTCCCCGATCCAACATTTCCAACTGTCGCATTCCCAAATCCAGAAGAGCCTGGCGCGATGGATGCCCTGCTTGATCTGGCAACGGCGCAACAGGCTGAAATTGCAATCGCCAACGACCCTGATGCGGATCGAACTGCGGTTGCTGTTCCTGAGGGTAATAGCTGGCGGGTGTTATCTGGTGATGAATTAGGCACCTTGCTTGCTTGGTGGAGTATCAAGCGCCGTGAACTGTTGAATCAGCCCGTTACTGGAGCTATGGCAGCTTCTATTGTTTCTGGCTCAATGATTAAGCGAATTGCGAATGCCGCAGGACTTGATTTCTCCGCTACATTAACTGGGTTTAAATATGTCAGCCGAGTACCAGAACTAATTTTTGGTTACGAAGAAGCAATTGGCTACTCAGTCTTGCCGAATCGAATTCGAGACAAAGATGGTATTTCGGCAGCACTTTTTGCCATTGAATTAGTTTCTTATCTTAAAGATGAAGGTAAATCGGTTCCTGATTTATTGATAGAGTTATATCGAAATCATGGAACGGTCTTAACAAAACAAATTACCTTACGGATGTCAACTATTGATCAGGTAGGAATTCGGTTGGCGCAATTAAAAACCAACCTACCAACACATTTGGGTGATTTTCCAATTTCACGTATTTATGATTTTGCTGACGGTATTTTTGGGCTGCCAAAATCATCAGGTATTTTTTTGGAATTCGAGGTTGGTCGAGTAATAGTTAGACCAAGTGGCACCGAGCCAAAACTCAAGTGCTATCTCGAAGTTGCCGGGCCTGCAGATGGTGATTCGGCACAGCAACATGTCAAACTTCAGGAAGTAATGGTGCAGTTCGAGCAGGCGCTAACCAAGCTGTTTGCCAATTAACCTAAGGTGATAGTTTTGGGGACACCCCAAGGCGATTCGAGGGAAGCTAGATGAAAATAGCTGTTGTTGGTAGCACCAATATCGATATGGTGGCTTACGCCAAAGTGCTTCCCGATGCTGGCCAAACCATTATTGGTGACAACTTCATTATGGGATTTGGTGGTAAAGGTGCTAATCAAGCCGTGATGGCCGCCAGATTTGATGCCGAGGTGTATTTAGTTAACTCGATTGGTGAAGATGTTTTTGGTAATAGCACGCTGGAGAACCTAACTTCACAAAATGTCCACACTGAATTCATCTCTCGAGTCTCCGGACCGTCTGGTGTCGCACCAATTTGGGTGGATGGTGATGGCGAGAATCGAATCATTGTGGTTCCTGGTGCAAATGGGAAAATGACAACTGATCAGGTGGTATCCGCAATTAATCAGTTGTCAAACTTGTCACTGGTGATTGGACAATTTGAAATTCCGCAGGAAGTAACTGCCGCCGCGTTTCGACAAGCTAAGTCAGTTGGTGCAATGACTATTTTGAATCCAGCACCTTT
>JBJOHY010000026.1:0-6537 GCA_046047475.1 Actinomycetota bacterium
GTTCTAATTGTTATTGATGTCCAGAAAGGCTTTCTGGATAAATCCTGGGGAAGAACAAACAATATAAACTGTGAAAAAAATATAAAGCAGCTCTTAGAAATCTGGCAAGCCAAAAACTATCCGATCGTCATCGTCAAACACGATTCAACATCCGCCGAATCGACTTTGCGACCTAACCAGATTGGAAATGAATTACAAGATGGTATTGCAAACAAATATGACTTACTAATTACTAAGTCAGTAAATTCGGCTTTTTATGGATCTCCCGATCTCGATAACTGGCTAAAGACAAACAATTACAACGAAATTTACATCTGTGGCATAACCACAAATCACTGTTGTGAGACAACTGCAAGAATGGCCGGAAATCTTGGATATTCGGTCAAGTTTGTTTTGGATGCTACAAGAACGTTTGATACCAAAGACTTAGACGGAAGAATCGTAAAAGCACAAGATGTTTATCAAATGACAGCAACTAACCTAGATGGAGAGTTTGCTACCGTGATAATGACTAAAGATGTAAATTTTGATTAGACCATTTATTAACGAACAACTGACAGTGGCAATCTAGGACCAGAATCTCCTGGTCTTACATATAACGTGCCACCTGGGGATTGAAATCTTTTCCAACCAACACAAGTGCCAGTTGTTACCTGCGCCATTGGCACTGATAGTAAACCTAAAAGATAAGCAGCATGCAGTACACGTAGATGTAACCCGCCCCAACCTGCGCGCTCCCAAATCTCATTTGCCACGCTCTCGGACACTTCACGCGCTGGAGCTGAGCCAAGCGTTGCCATGCGAGCTTTAAATTCGTCAATTGCCGAAATTACTTTTGGTGCTAAATCACCAGCAATTCCGCGCTCGCCTTGCTGCCATGGCCCCTCTGGTGGTTTAGCACCAAGACCAAATGGTTCGAACTCAGTAATTAGTGGGATCTTGGTTGGCTCCCCTTGCGTGATTAACTGAGCTAACAAATCATCAACTCGCATGTTGTTATCAATTAGCGGAGTTACGCCACTTGCTGGAAAAATAAAATGTGCAATAACTTTAAACGGCGGTTCTAAATAAATACTAATGGTGTCATCTTTTGTGGTTACCCGAGCATATGCATTTGGATCCCAGCGCATCATCCGCTTTAGCAGCGCTACTAATCTGGCGCCATCGCTGGGATCAATCGTTGCAATGATTGGGTAATCAGCCACGAGTTAGCTTTCGATATGTGGCGCGATGCGGCCGGGCAGCTTCAGCGCCAAGTCGTTCGATTTTATTCTTCTCGTAACCTTCAAAGTTACCCTCAAACCAGAACCACTTGGATTCACCTTCGTAAGCCAAGATATGAGTTGCCACTTTGTCTAGGAACCAGCGATCGTGTGAGATGACTACGGCACAGCCAGGAAATTCCAGCAGTGCTTTTTCTAAGCTACCTAGCGTTTCAACATCCAAATCGTTAGTTGGCTCATCCAGTAGTAATAAATTGCCACCAAGTTTCAGCGTGAGGGCAAGATTAAGTCGGTTTCGCTCACCACCAGAAAGCACGCCGGCAGGTTTTTGCTGATCTGGTCCTTTAAAGCCAAACGCGCTGACGTAAGCGCGAGATGGCATCTCAACTTGGCCAACTTTGATGTAGTCAAGCTCATCGGAAACTACTTGCCAAACCGATTTATTTGCATCAATACCTGCTCGGTTCTGGTCAACGTAGGCAATTGAGACCGTCTCACCAACTTTTATCTCACCGCTATCTGGCGTCTCGTTGCCAGTGATCATTTTGAACAGTGTGGTCTTACCGACACCGTTTGGACCAATCACACCAACAATGCCGTTGCGCGGCAGCGAGAACGAAAGGTCATCAATCAGAATTCGATCGCCAAAGCCTTTAGTTAAGTTAGTAACTTCAACTACTACTGAACCAAGTCGCGGACCTGGCGGAATTTGAATTTCTTCAAAATCAAGTTTACGGAATTTATCTGCTTCCGCTGCCATCTCTTCATATTTCGCCAATCGCGCTTTGCTTTTTGCTTGTCTGGCTTTTGGTGAGCTTCTTACCCACTCTAATTCTTCTTCTAGCCGCTTTCGCAGTTTGGCATCTTTCGCACCTTCAACTTTAAGTCGCTCTTGTTTAGTTTCTAAGTAGGTGGAGTAATTGCCTTCATATGGATAGCAGCGACCGCGATCTAGCTCCAAAATCCATTCCGCAACATTGTCCAGAAAATATCGATCGTGGGTGATGGCAATAACTGTGCCGGGATATTTTTCTAAGTGCTGCTCTAACCACAGCACGCTTTCGGCGTCTAAATGGTTAGTTGGCTCATCAAGCAGTAATAAATCTGGTTGACGCAGCAGCAGCTGACAAAGCGCAACGCGGCGCTTCTCGCCACCAGAAAGTACTTTCACATCAGCATCACCTGGTGGGCAGCGCAGCGCATCCATGGCTTGCTCAATCTGCGAATCCAAATCCCACGCATTTCGATGATCTAGCGCTTCTTGCAATTTGCCCATCTCCGCGAGCAACGTGTCGTAATCTGCTTCTGGATCTGCAAGCGCGGCTGAAATCTCATTAAAGCGATTCAGCATCTGCTTGGTCTCGCCCATCCCCTGTTCAACGTTTTCCAAAACGGTTTTAGTTTCATCCAGTTTTGGTTCCTGCTCCAAAATGCCAACGCTGTAGCCGGGGGAAAGAAATGCTTCCCCATTAGAAACGGTCTCAATGCCAGCCATGATTCGAAGCAGAGTCGATTTACCAGAGCCGTTTGGTCCAACCACACCGATTTTTGCGCCAGGCAAAAACATTAGCGTGACGTTATCTAGCACAACTTTGTCGCCATGAGCTTTTCGAGCTTTTTGCAGGGTATATATGTATTCAGCCATATGCCCTATCGTAGCCGTAAGGGCTTATGCGGCGGAACTTTCGCTCTCCCAGTAATCTGCTTGAGTTGGCTGGTCTTGGGTTATCTCTTCTGGCCCGCGTTTAGTTCGAGTAAATGCGGCAACACCTCGAGTTAAATCATGGCCAATATGCACCGCATCAATCTCAACTGCAACCCCAGATCGATCCTCGCTTTCCCAGCGCCGGAGACGAAGTTTTCCCTGCACAATTACCGGATCGCCTTTCGATACGCTCTGCGTTACATTGCCAGCTAACGTGCGCCAGCAGACCACATTAAAAAACATTGATTCGCCATCTAGCCAGCGATTGGCAAATTTGTCATATTTCCGCGGATTAACTGCCATTCGAAAATTAGTTACCACACTGCCCGATTCCGTTATCCGCTCTTGTGGATCGGAAACCACATTCCCAACCAGTGTTACTGCAACATCGTGCATCTGCATCCCCCTTAAGTTAGGCATATCTTTAGTGGCAATAGCCAGCAGAATTTGCAGTAATTGAAGGTTGTGGATTAGTTGACCTTGGGGTTAAGGCAGAATACGCCTACCGCTCGTAGCTCAATGGATAGAGCATCCGGTTTCTACCCGGCAGGTTAGGGGTTCGAGTCCCTTCGAGCGGGCCAGTTACGGTCGATTGCCCTTTGGGCGAGAAATAGAAATTGTGAAATCTTCAGCTTCAGTAACTAACTGAATTGTGAAATCAAAATTCTGATTGACAAACTGCCAAGAACCACACCCACTTGGGCGACCGCGAGATTCAGTGACGAGTAAATCTGGATTTAACTGCACTAACTTAACTCGATAATTCGCATCAAACGAAACCACTTTTACCCGGCCCGTCATCAATCGACCGTTGTAGATGCATTTAGCCCAATCCGTCTTAACTGATACCGGCTGCGTTTCACCAGTTACTGCAGTTTTTTCGGCTTGCGTGGCAAATACGGTGGCAGTAAATAGCTTTGGTTGTTGCTTTGGTCCAATTAATCGAATCAACATTTTGGCATATTTGGTATTAGGTTCAATTGACTGGTAGATCATCGGGACTTTGAATTTAAACAAATGCTTAATTGGCATTTTCTTATCTCTACAAACATCCGTATCTAGCATGGTGTTACTTTTTGCTAATCGAATCCAGGAGCGATCAAACCGGTAATGCAGATCAGCTGGCCGAACTGAATTGGAACACTGATAAAGCTCTATTCGCTCTCCCGCAACCAGCTGCAAATTGTCCTGCACTTTTATCTCTGCTGCCCATGTTGGCGATATACCAGCGATGGCAAAGATTGCGCTGAGCAGTGTGATTAGCAGTTTACGCATGAATCACCTGCGGCAATATGATCTCGATTCGCAAACCACCAGTGGGTGCAGTTAATAACTTAACTTCACCTTGATGGGACTTAACAATGGCGTAAAGAATTGATAGCCCTAGGCCAAATCCACCAGTTTCGCGAGTTCTAGATTCATCTAACCGGTGGAATCGCTCAAATACTTTCTCGCGCTGCACTTCATTAATTCCGCTGCCAAAGTCATCAATCAAGATTCGCACCACATCATCCGTTGGGGCTAAGGTAATTCGAGCACCGGATGGCGTGTGTTGTTTCACGTTCGCTAACGCATTTAGCAGCACCTGAGTTAGCTGGGACTTATCGGCAGTAATGAATATTTGATTTGGTGCAACTAGCTCAACTTTACGATCTGGATTTGCCACCTCAAAGTCGGCAATTACGCTTTGGGTAAGTGAAACTAAATCAAATTCTTCTGGCGCAAACGTGGCACCTTCATCTAGTTTTGCCAGATTCAATAAATCCAGCACTAATCGCTCCATTCGAGCGCTCTCGGCATCAATTCGCTCTGCTGCGCGAGCTTTTTGTTCTGGTGAGGTGCTGGCTTCGCTGTTTAAGATCTCAGCATAACCGCGAATTACGGTCAGCGGCGTTCTAAGTTCATGCGAAGCATCACCTAAAAATCTGCGCATTCGCGATTCGGATTCCGCCCGCTCATCAACTGATTGCTGCAGTGACGAGATCATGCGATTTAGGGCGGATGCCAAAATGCCAATCTCCGAGCCTGGTTCAGTTTGCGGCACCCGACGAGTTAAATCGCCACCAGCAATGGCATCCGCAGTTGCCACCATCTGAGTTACTGGACTTAAGTTTCGCGAGACAAACCACCAAACTAAACCAGCTGCAACAATGGAGATCAAAATTACGGCCAGCACGGTGCGAGTAAGCAGCAGCTCGATTTGATCTTCAACTGAGCTAAGCGGGGCTGCCGCAATTAAATCAACCCCAGCGCCACCTTCACCAACTAAAACTCGGTAAGCCGGATCAACGCTGTTTACTGTAATCGGCTTTGAATGTGCTTGATCTAGTTGAGCTGAAGTTAACTTTGGAAATGGCAGCGGTTCATATACTGATCCAGCCGCGCGAACTACGGCAATTGAGCCGTCGTTTAGTACGACACCAAGTGCTACTGGCACTACAACATCATCGGCAAAGAAATTAAGCGCACCGCCAGCAAACAGCGTCTGATCGCGCGGTGCTGCCAATACTTGCGCTAATCCCAGATCAATCTCAGTCATGGCATTTCGATATGCAGTAGAGACACTGAAGGCACCAATTAAGCCTGATGCCACAGTTAACACTGCAGTTACGGTTGCCACCAACCGAGTTCTTAACTTCATGCTGCGCTCTTAGGATCCTTCAGTTGGAAACCAACCCCACGTACGGTCTTGATTAAGCCATAACCTTGCGAATCAACTTTCTTTCGCAGATATGAGATATAGGTATCCAGCACTGTGGTTTCGCTGTCGTAGTTAATTCCCCAAACATTGCTCAGCAGCTGCTGCTTAGTTAACACTCGATTTTTATTCTGCATCAAATACGCTAGCAGCTTAAATTCGGTTGGCGAGAGGCTTACTTCTTGGTCATCTACTTTCACTTGGTGTGAGTCAAAGTTAATTTCCAGTGGCCCGACGGAAATCACACTCACCACTTCAGGTTCTTTCTTGGCACGTCTGAGCACTGCTTTGACGCGCAGAATTAACTCTTCTACCCCAAATGGTTTAGTGACATAGTCATCTGCACCAAGCTTTAGGCCGTGCTTCTCATCATCTCGATCATCTCGGGCAGTTAGAAACAGCACTGGGGTGTCAATCCCCTTATCCCGCAGCCGCTCTAGCACTTCAAAGCCATTCATCAGCGGCATATTGATATCTAGCAGCAATAGATCAGGTGATTGCTCCCGAACTACCCGTAGCGCATCCATGCCGTTTACGGCACGAAGCGTCTGATACCCACCTAAGGTCAGGGCATCTTCGAGCAGATCGGCAACGGCAACTTCGTCATCGACGATTAACACAGTTGATCGGTCTTCTTGCATGATTACTCCCTTCGGTCTAATTCTCCCGCAAAAACTAAAACAGGGTGGATCTGCGCCATCGCCGGCAACAGATCCACCCTGGTTTGGGGAGAGTGGAACTAATTAATTTGGTTATGACCGCATTCCCATGCCGCCATGGCCTTTGCCAGCGCCCTTACCAAATCCAAAGCCACCATGACTCTTGCCTTGGTGCCCTTTGCCGCGATGTCCTGCTTTTTCTAGCGGCAGTGCGGCCACAATTGCGGCTGCACTTGCGCTAGAAATTTTGTT
>JBJOHY010000027.1:0-2653 GCA_046047475.1 Actinomycetota bacterium
TCAGCTTCGGATAATGCGGCTTGCATATCGGCAAGTGCTTGATCTAATCGTTGCTGAGCTGATTGATCTGGCTGCGCTGTGCCCGGCTCACCTTCTGATTCATCTGGTTGGAATTCATCTGGCAAGTCTGCTGATGAACCAAACAATTCAAATAATGCTTGTTCCAAAGATGGGGTGAATACCACCTTCTGGCCAAACGATGCGAGCACGCGTCGAAGCAGCGGATAACCATCGCCTGCTGCACCTTGAACGTAAACTGGTTCGACATACAAGAAGCCACCAGCAATTGGTAGCGACAACAGGTTACCGAGTCGAACATCTGAGCCACCTTGACGCAGCAAGTTAAGTTCTTGACCTACTTGCGGATCTGATTCGAAGTTATTCTGGACCTGGTTCGGACCTGGAATTACCGTATTGCTTGGTAACTGCAGGACTCGAATTTTTCCGTAATCATCACGTCTTGGATCTGAACCAACCGCAATAAATGCAGCCAAGGTTTGTCGTTGCACTGGCGAATAGGCCGAGGTCAACATAAACGATTCTTCTTCATCGCCTGGCATCTGGATCTGCAAGTAATAAGGTGGCTGTGAAAGTGCGGCACCCTCTGCAGTTGGATCTTGCGGCACTGACCAGAAGTCTTGACCGTTATAGAACGAAGCAGGCGTAGTTACGTGGTACTTCGCGTAGATTGCCCGCTGCACTTTGAACAAATCTTCTGGATAGCGCACCTGAGTAAATACTGATTCGGGCATTTCCTCTCGAGGTTTGATCAAACCTGGGAAGACTTTGTCCCAAACTTTCAAAATCGGCTCATCAGTTTCCCAGCCATAAAGCGTTACGGTTCCTTCGTAAGAATCAACCACGGCCTTAACGCTGTTTCGCATGTAATTAACTTGATCCGTGCTCAACCTAGATATCGCACTGCCGGTTACACCCAGAGCATCAGTAGTTGCAGTGGCAAGTGATACTCGTTCGGAGTAAGGGAAGAGTGAAGTTGTGGTGTAAGCATCAACAATCCACTTGATTCTTCCTTCCGAAACGATTGGGTACGGATCTGAATCAAGGGTCAGCCATGGTGCCACATTCTGCACTCGAGCCCGTGGGTCTCGAACATAAAGCACCTGGGACTCTTCATTTACGAAATCTGACAACATAATGTTGATTTCACTAAATGAAATTGCATACATCAATCGGTTAAAGAACGAGCCAATTGGAACACCGCCATCGCCACTATAGGTGTTATTTCGCTGTCCGGTTGGGCTGGTTTCATCTGGGAAATCCAGCTCAACTGGCTCCGCTCCTTCTGGTGCACCAACAATTGAATAATCTGGCGAACGTTCACCGAAATAAATTCTTGGTTCAGATATCGCTAGCGGACCTTTTGGCGGGATATCGCGCTCAAAAAAGACTGGTCCACCATCTGCTCGAACAGTGTTATCAAATGCAGCAGAGATGCCAAAGCCATGGGTATAAACAAAGTGTGAGTTAATGAAATTACGTGCTTGTGGGATGGCATCCAAATTAATCTCACGAGTTGCCAAAATTGCACCGCGTAATTCACCATCAATTTCATAACGAGCCACATCTAGCTGATCACCGAAGGAGTAATAGCCTCGAATTTGCTGCAGCTGATTAAAGGTTGGCGCAAGTTGCGCTGGATCCATCAAGCGCACTTTGTTTAAGGTGCCCTGGAACTGATCGAGATTATCAATCTTTGGTTGGCTTACTGCGGCGTATTCTTCTTTTTCAACACCATCTAATTGGTAGGCATCACGAGTTGTATTGATGCCTCGCTCAATATATGGGGACTCCAACGCAGCTTGGCTTGGTCTGACTCGGAATTGCTCCAGTAATGACGGATAAACGCCGCCAGCGAGAACTGAAGTTGCAACCAACAGACCAACTGCAGTAATTGGGATCCGCCAACTGCGTCGGAAAATATTTACAAAGAACAAAATTGCAACAACTGCTGCAATGCCAGTTAGCAATGTTCGAGTTGGCAACACGGCCTGCACATCGGTGTACTGCAAACCATCTACCAGAGTATTTGATTGCACCGCTAAGCCATATCGATCCAACCAATATGCGCCAGCTTTGAAAACCATAAACACGCCAAGAATTGCGGAGAGATGAGCAGTTGCCTGCGGAGTGACTCGTCGCTGATCTGGCTGCAACACAATTGCGCCATTGGCTGAGTGAATTAGGAAGCCAATGATGAACATGAATAGTGACAGCGTGATTCCAGTTCCGATTAGCAATCGAAGAATGGGATAAGTAAAGACAAAGAATGAAACATCAATTCCAAAATGTGGATCGTTGTAATTGAATGGCTCTCGATTTAGAAAACTCAACCATTGTGACCAATTACTTCCAGCCGACAGTGCCATCAGCATGGCCAGCACGCCGGCAATGCCATAAGCCAACAATTTACGCAGCCGATCTACCGCTTCTGGAATCATGATTGCAGTTTGGGCTGGGCGCAGTCGGTAGGCAAAAAATACGGTTCCCCACAGGAACAATAAACTAACTAGCAAAGTTACGACAAACAACAAAATCCGGGTGGTCAAGATTGTGGTAAAGACGGTCTGGGAATCAACTGACCTGAACCATAAATAGTCGGTGTAGAAACCTGCAAAAAATGAAGTTAGCAAAC
>JBJOHY010000028.1:0-3803 GCA_046047475.1 Actinomycetota bacterium
CAAGGTATAGCAACTGCGGTAGGTATGGCCTGGTCCAGACTAAATCTAGCGGCACGTTTTGACCCAACAACTAGCAATTCCCCACTTAAGACTCATGTCTATGTGATTGCTTCAGATGGTGATTTAGAAGAAGGAATTACTAGCGAAGCGTCATCATTGGCCGGACTGCATCAGATATCTAATCTGACCGTTATCTATGACGACAACAGAATTTCAATCGATGGAGACGCCCGCGCTTCATTCAGTGAAGATCTACCGGCAAGGTATCGAGCATATGGCTGGGACGTCAAGGTAGTTTCACAGTTGCCAAGTGGTGAAATTGACATAGATTCGCTGGACGTCGCATTAACTGAAGCTCGAGATTCAACCAAACCTACGCTGATCTCACTTCAAACTACTATTGCATATCCATCGCCGAATATGAGTGGAATGGCGGCCACCCATGGTGCACCCATGGGTGCTGATGAAGTTGCTGCAACTAAAGCAGCACTTGGACTTGATCCAACACAATTCTTTCAACTTCCAGACGAAGCGAAGCAAAACGCTGCTGAAATAGCGGCACGAGCAAATCTGTTAAAGCAAACTTTTGAAACTGAGATGCAGGCATACGCCAAGCGGGAACCCAGTTTGTCAGCGATACAAAAGTCGCTTTCTGGTTTAGATTGGGATTTAGTATCGTTACCTAAATTCGAGTTCGGTAGCAGCATTGCAACCAGAAAGGCATCGCAGCAGGTTATTGAGTCTCTGGCCGCCTTGCCGCAATTGGTCGGCGGCAGCGCGGATCTGTCGGAATCAAATGGTGTGGCGGCAAAGAATTTGTCTGTCTTTCACGGCACAAACTCTGACTTCGGGAAACTTGATGGTCGGCGACTTTTATTTGGCATACGAGAGCATGCCATGGCGGCGTTTAGCAATGGTGTGGCGTTAGGAAGTGCTCTCAGACCCTTTTGTGCAACTTTCTTAATCTTTTCAGACTATATGAAGCCAAGCATTCGCTTGGCTTCGTTGATGCAGTTGCCGGTGACGTTTGTGTTTTCCCATGACTCGATTGGTCTTGGTGAAGACGGTCCTACTCACCAACCAGTGGAACAACTTTGGTCACTTCGATCCATTCCTGGTTTTAGTGTGGTCAGACCGGCTGATGCCAATGAAACAGCAGCTGCGTGGCGAGAGATCTTGAAGCGCAATGGTCCAGCTGCAATCGTGCTCTCCAGACAAAATTTACCAGTAATCAGTCAAGCACCTGCAGTAGAAAAAGGCGCTTACATCATCCATGAACCGAAAAATTCGCCCGACGCAATTGTCATTGCAACTGGATCAGAGGTGCAATTGGCAATCAAGGCAGCAGAACAACTCGCTTCGGCAAATATCTTTGTGCGAGTAGTTTCGGCCCCATGCTTGGAATGGTTTGAACAACAGGACATTACCTATCAAGATTCGGTTCTTTCTGATGCGCCAAAAATCGCGATAGAAGCAGGTTCAACAATAGGTTGGTACAAGTACGTTGGTGCTAACGGGAAAGTTATTGGCGTCGATGACTTCGGCGCTTCGGCAACACCAGATTATCTCTTTGAGAAGTTCGGAATTACCGTTGCTAACCTAGTGAAGGAAATAAAGCAGATTATTTAGCGTTTTCGAGCGCGTAGGGCGGCTAGTGCTTCGCCAAGAATATCTGCACCGTCGGTGTCGTTTCGACGCTCTTTCACATAAGCAAGGTGCGTTTTATATGGTTCGATTTTTGGCGCTGCAGGTGGATTCTCTTTGTCCCGCGAAGCCGGCAATCCGCACTTTGGGCAATCCCATGAATCAGGCACCTCGGCTTCTACCGCAAATGACGGACGAGACTCATGACCTTCAGCACACCAATATGAAACTCGGAATCTAGGAGCCGCCTCGCCACGCTCAGCTTCTCCCATCGGGCCAGCTCCAACTCGGGAGCCTCTTATTGCACTACCAGCCATTACTAACCCTCCTAAACAATCAATCCAAGACCAATTGCGCAGGCCAACCAAATGACGCCAACGGCAATGGTAATTCGATCGAGGTTCTTTTCTACTACTGATGACCCACCCAGCGAAGATGAGAAGCCACCACCAAACAGATCAGATACTCCACCACCTCGCCCGCGATGGAGCAAAACCAGCACAACCAGTAGCACACTGGTGAGCGATAGCAGTATCTGTAGGGTAAGAATCACTGGATCTCCTTGACGGCGCGAATTGTACTTCCCAGGTCAGCCAACGGCTAACCGATACCGACAGATGGCCACAAATTCGTCTGGATCGATTGAGGCCCCGCCGACTAGCAAACCATCCACATTCGGCATAGCCATTAACCCAGGCGCCGTGCCTGATTTAACCGATCCACCATAAAGAATTCGTACTTTGCCTGCCACAGCATCACCATAATTGTCAGCAAGCCAGGTGCGGATTGCCACACTCATCTCCTCGGCATCATCAGGCGTAGCCACTTCCCCAGTCCCAATAGCCCAAACTGGTTCATAAGCAATTACCAGATCATTGATTTCACTTTTGCTCAGACCCAAAAGCGAATTTTCCAATTGCTCTAGAGTGAATCGAATATGTTCGCGGCCCTTACGATGCTCAATTCCCTCGCCAACGCAGACAATCGGAATCAATTTGTGCTTTAGTGCAGACTTTGCTTTTGCTGAAACCGTCTCACTGGATTCTAAATTTATCTGTCTACGTTCACTGTGTCCCACAATTACATATTTACAACCCAATTTAGCTAGAAATGAAGCCGAGATCTGACCAGTGAATGCTCCAGTATCAGCGACACCGCAATCTTGACCACCGTAACCTATTCTAAGTTTGTCCGCGTCCACCAAGGTTTGGACGCTTCTGATATCGGTAAAGGGTGGAAACACCGCAATATCAACTTCGTCAAAATCAGCATCCTTAAGTGAAAATGCAAGCCGCTGTACATGAGCTATTGCCTCAAGGTGATTCAGATTCATTTTCCAATTGCCAGCAATAAGCGGCTTACGCATACTCTCCCTTTCGAAGCACTACCAGTCCAGGCAGTTCCTTTCCTTCTAGATACTCTAAAGATGCGCCGCCGCCAGTAGATACATGACCAAATTCACTATCTGAAAATTGGAATTTTCGAATAGCAGCGGCCGAATCACCACCACCAATGACTGTGAATGCCGCAGAGTCCGCCATCGCTTGCGCAACGGCTCGAGTTCCATTACTAAATGGTTCCAATTCAAAGACGCCTACCGGACCGTTCCAAATTACGGTAGCTGAATTAATAATCTTAGATCGGAATAAATCGCGAGTTTTGGGCCCAATATCAAGACCCATCCATCCTGACTCTATTTCATCTACGGAAACTACCTTTGTTTCTGCATCCGCAGAGAATTCTCGGGCAACTACCAGGTCAATCGGGAGTACTAAATCAACACCGTTTACTTCAGCTTTTGCCATGCTGGCCTTTACCGCTTCAATGGAATCAAGATCCAATAATGATTCGCCAACTTCATAACCTATGGCATGTAAAAAGGTATAGGCCATGCCGCCGCCGATCAAAAGCGTATTAGCCTGCTCGAGCAGATTATCTATCACTTTTAGTTTGTCCGAAACTTTCGCACCACCAAGAATCACTGTGTAAGGGCGGGTTGGATTGGTTAGAACTTGCTGGAATACTTCCACCTCGCGAGCAATCAACCTACCTGCGGCAGCTGGCAAAAGCTTTGCCACGTCATACACACTAGCCTGTTTTCGATGCACAACCCCAAAACCATCCGAAATAAAAACATCGCAGTGTTTCGCTAGATCTCT
>JBJOHY010000029.1:0-12373 GCA_046047475.1 Actinomycetota bacterium
CGCCAGGTCGAATTGTGGTGGCGTCCTTTGCCTCGCATGTACATCGAATTCAACAGATAATTGATGCCGCAGTTGCTACAAATCGACACGTGGCTTTAGTTGGCCGTTCCATGGTTAAGAACCAGACAATTGCAGCCGAGTTAGGTTATCTCAAGATTCCAGGCGGCACTTTGGTTGCTGCAGACGAGATCGATCAGTTACCCGCAAAACGTATTGTGATTATCTCAACTGGCAGTCAAGGTGAGCCAATGTCAGCTTTGAACCGAATGGCAAATGGTGATCACAATATTTCATTGAACCAAACTGATACCGTAGTTTTGGCATCCAGTCTAATTCCAGGGAATGAAACCTCAGTGAATCATTTGATTAATCGCATAATTCGCCAAGGTGCGATGGTCATCCACAAAGGCAATGCCAATGTTCACGTATCAGGCCATGCCGCCGCGGGTGAGCTGCTCCAATTATTTAATGCCGTTAAACCAAAGTTTGTAATGCCAGTGCATGGGGAGCGACGACATCAGGTTGCCAATAGCCGGCTGGCACAACTATCTGGAATAGATGCTGAATCAATTGTGGTTGTAGATAATGGCGATGTCTTGGAACTAAATGCTGCTGAATTAAAGGTAGTTGGGCATTATGGCGTCGGAATGGTATTTGTTGATGGGAGCAGTGTTGGGGAAGTTGCCGAAACTTCATTGAAAGATCGACGCATTCTGGGTGAAGAAGGATTCATTTCAGTATTTGTGGCAGTAGATCTAGTGAATGGAAAAGTTGTGGCAGGGCCAGAAGTTCATGCCCGAGGTTTTGCTGAAGCCGACGGAGTATTCGACGACGTGATCCCGCAAATAATCATTGCGTTGGAATCAGCATTAACCGCAGGTCCGCAAGATGAGCGGACATTGAGCCAGATTGTGCGGCGGACGACGGGCAAATGGGTAGCATCACAGCATTCCCGCCGACCAATGATCGTGCCGGTAGTGGTTGAAGCCTGAGCATTCCGACACGAGATCGCGAAATCCCTCAGCCTGGGCACTTAGCAACCTAACCTGAGCGCATGGCCGCACGAACTTCCCCTGCGCCGAAGCGAAAATCCGCGCGCGGGGACGGATTATTGACTCGAATTTTCAGTCCGATATTTCGAGCAATCCGCTATTTGTATTTGGCCATCGGTCGCGCAGTTGGCTCCGTCTTTCGGTTATTGGGTCAGTCAGCTCGGGAGCTACCCGCAGAGCAACGTCGAGATGGCACGGGGTTCTTATTCTTAGCTGCTGCAATTGTTACCGCAGCAGTTTTTTGGTTTGGCACAACTGGTCGTCTAGCTGACGGGTTCACCATTGTTTTAACCGGTGCCGTTGGATCGTTAGATGTGGTGCTGCCGGCAGCATTTTTGCTTGCGGCTTGGCGAACTTTCCGTGCGCCAGCTCCGGAAGGCGAAGGTGCTCGCGTTCTCATCGGCGTCATCTTTTTGATTCTTGCTGTAATGGGAATATGGCATATCGCAATGGGAAATCCCTTCCCAAGTCAGGGCGCGACCAAGATGCGCGATGCTGGCGGCTGGATTGGTTGGGCGGCGGCATTTCCCGGCACTGAGTTAATTGGTGCTGTGGTAACCACGATGTTGCTATCAATCTTGGGACTGTTTGGGTTATTGATTGTTACCAAAACTCCAATTTCTCAAATTCCAAATCGGTTAAGTGTTGCATTTGGGTTTATCCCTACTTTTTTCCGCTGGTTAAGTGAACGCAGACAAAGCCGGGAAACAATCGAATATGAAGAAGATGAAATTGATCTGCAAACTGGTGAAATATTGGCCAATGAGCCAATCGGATCACGAATTGCCGCTGCATTTTCCAGCTTAGCCGAACGTTTAGGTTTTCATAAGTCGGTCAGCGATCAAGCCGAAGAAGACGATGAACGCGTTGTGCCATTTGATACCGCAATCATCACTGACGCTGATCCAGACGAATATGACGAAGCTGAGTATGTTGATGAAGTTGAGTTTGGTGAAGTCGATCTGCCGGATGAAACTATTGGTGAAACCACCCTGGAGATACCAACGCTGGTTGCAGCAAAGTCTGAGCCAATTGAAACGAGTGCGCCAAAACCGGCACCTGCAATTCCGCAGGTTCGAAAAATAAAAGCGCAACCTTATGCGCTGCCTTCACTCGAGTTATTAAAACCTGCCGCAGTTGGTAAGCGAAGCACCCAAGCAAATGAAGCGGTGATGGAAGCGCTAACTGGAGTGTTTGAAGAGTTTGATATTGATGCCCAGGTAACCGGCTATCTGCGCGGACCTACGGTCACTAGATATGAAGTCGAACTGGGGTTAGGTACGAAAGTTGAGCGAGTTACTGCATTATCGAAAAACATTTCTTATGCGGTAGCTTCAGCCGAAGTCAGAATACTGTCACCAATTCCAGGTAAGAGCGCAATTGGAATTGAGATTCCAAATTCAGATCGTGAGATTGTTGCGTTGGGTGATCTACTTCGCAGCAAAGCAGCAGAGGATGCGCACCCACTGGTAGTTGGCGTTGGTAAAGATGTTGAAGGAAATGCCATCTGCGCGAATTTGGCCAAGATGCCACATTTACTGGTAGCTGGCGCAACTGGTGCTGGTAAAAGTTCATTTATCAACTCCATCATCACATCGATAATGATGCGCGCGACACCAGAGCAGGTTAGGTTGGTGTTAATTGATCCAAAGCGAGTTGAGTTGGCAGCCTTTCAAGGAATTCCACATCTGATAACTCAAATTATTACAAATCCCAAGCAAGCAGCAGCAGCTTTGCAGTGGGTGGTCAAAGAGATGGACCACCGATACGACCAACTTGCAGCTCATGGCTATCGACATATTGATGATTACAACAAAGCTATCGCGAGCGGGAAACTGCAACTTGCATTTGGCAGTGACGAAGCTGAGATTAAGCCGTTCCCATATCTATTAGTTGTAGTTGATGAGCTAGCCGATTTAATGATGGTGGCACCACGCGATGTTGAAGATGCGATTGTTCGAATTACGCAACTTGCGCGAGCAGCTGGAATTCATTTGGTGTTAGCAACTCAGCGACCTAGCGTTGATGTGGTAACTGGTCTGATTAAAGCAAATGTGCCAAGTCGATTCGCATTCTCAACTGCAAGTTTGGCAGATTCTCGAGTCATCTTGGATCAAGCAGGCGCAGAAAAACTTGTAGGTCAAGGTGATGGATTGTTCTTGCCAAGTGGCGCAAACAAGCCGCTCCGAGTGCAGGGTGCTTTCATTCCAGAGTCAGAGATCAAAGCGGTAGTTGCACATTGTCGTGCGCAAGCCGAACCAGAATTTAGAGATGATGTCGTAACGGCAACGAAGAGTTCAACTAGAGCTGCTGAATCGGATATTGGTGATGACTTGGAGGAGCTGCTAGCCGCGGTCGAGCTGGTGATCTCGACCCAATTTGGCTCCACCTCGATGCTGCAACGCAAGTTGCGAGTGGGCTTCGCCAAGGCTGGTCGATTAATGGATCTAATGGAATCTCGCGGCATTGTTGGCCCCTCGGAAGGGAGCAAAGCACGCGAAGTTCTGGTTCCGGCTGAAGAATTAGCACAGGTGCTAGCACAACTTCGCGCGGAGTAGCCGGTTTAGGGGGCACCTGACCTTTTCAGTAAAGGTGTAAACCTTTACCCTTACCCCTGTTGGATCTTCCCCCAGCGGTTTGGAGCGTCATGTCAGTGGGTCAAGCGCTGAGACAAGCGCGCTTGGAACGCAACATCACAATTGCTGAAGTTGCTGCCGCTATTCGGGTGCGCGCGAGCATTGTGGCTGATATTGAGGAAGACAAATTCGAATCTTGTGGCGGTGAAGTGTATGGGCGCGGCCATCAACGAATTTATGCGAAATATTTAAATTTAAATATTGAAGATCAGTTAATTAGTAATGCGCCAATTGTTGAAACAAATTTTGAACCAAAAAATATTAGCCCAACCGTATTGAAACCAATTGGTGCAAGGCCAAATTGGTCAGTTGTGCTTGGTGCTGGTTCAGTAGTTTCGATTGCACTGTTGGCGGTAATTTTAATTGGTAACAATGAAGGAATTTTGGAGCAAAATCCAGTTACGGCACCAGCTGAAACTGAGATTGCAACCAACCAACCAACAACTGATTCCACCACTACTAGCCCAACCACAAATGGCGACTTAACTGCTTCGGCAACCGAAGCGGTTTCAGTAGGAATAAATGTTGTTAGCGATTCGTGTTGGCTTCGAGTTGAAGACAGCAGTGGTGAAGTAGTTTTTCAGGGAGTGCTTCGCCTAGGCGATCAGCAAACGTTTTCTGACCCAACCCAGTTGTCACTAGTCTTAGGAAATGCAGGTGGCGTCAACTTCACGCTAAATGGTGTTGACCTCGGCACGCCAGGCACGTTAGGTCAGGTGCTCCGACTCACCGTGCTACCTGGCCAAACCACTATTACGCCTTAGTCATTACGCTTAGCTGGTGAAATCATCCCAGCAGATTAAAGTTCAACTCACTTCATTGGGCTGTGCTCGAAATGACGTTGATTCCGAAGAGCTTGCCGGCAGGTTAGATGCGGCCGGCTTTGAATTAGTTGATGCTGCTGCTGACTTAGTTGTCATTAATACCTGTGGCTTTATTGAGCAAGCCAAAAAAGATTCGATTGATACCATCATTGCAGCTGCTGACACTGGAGTGCCAGTAGTTGTCGTCGGTTGCTTAGCTGAACGATATGGCACCGAACTTGCCGCTGAACTTCCAGAGGCTGCGGCAGTTCTTGGGTTTGATGACTATCCAGATATCGCGCAGAAGCTTCAAGCAGTGTTAGCGGGGGAGAAGCTAGCTGCGCCAGTGCCGCAGGATCGACGAAACCTGCTCCCAATTACTCCAGTTGATCGAACCAAATTCAGTCATGAACCACCGGGACACCAAACTTTAACTGGGCTTGGTGGACCGAAAGTGATGCGCAAACGGATCTCTAATCGACCAGTGGCTCCACTAAAGATTGCCTCCGGCTGTGATCGCCGCTGCACTTTTTGTGCGATACCTCGGTTCCGTGGGTCATTTGTCTCTAGGCCTCATGACGAAATCCTGCAAGAAGCTCAATGGCTAGCTGAAGTGGGCGTTAAAGAGTTGGTGTTAGTAAGTGAGAACTCAACTTCTTACGGTAAAGATTTGGGAGATCATCGGGCGCTAGAAAAGTTATTGAAAGACTTGGCAAAAGTATCTGGTATTGAATGGATAAGAGCCACCTATTTGCAGCCAGCCGAAACAAGGCCGACTTTAGTTAGCACGATTGCCCAAACCGCAGGCGTTGTTCCTTATTATGATTTGTCGTTTCAGCATGCATCAGAACCGCTGTTGCGCAAAATGAAAAGATTTGGTGGGACTGAAGATTTCTTAGCGCTGATTACCCAGATCCGAGAATTGGCCCCAACCGCTGGAATTCGTAGCAACTTTATTGTTGGTTTTCCTGGCGAAAGTGAAGATGATTTTGCTGAACTCGAAGTATTTCTAACTGAAGCTAAATTAGATGCGATTGGCATATTTGGGTATTCCGTTGAGGATGGCACTGAGGCGGCCGAGTTTGCGCAGCAGCATTCGGCTTCTGAAATTCAGGCTCGGGTGAGCTACCTAAGCTCCGTTGCAGATGAATTAGTTAATCAGCGAGCTCAAGATCGCATTGGTGAGCGCACTGAAGTAATCATCGAAGAGATTGGCGATGTTATTGAAGCGCGAGCAGTGCATCAGGGGCCCGAGACTGATGGCAGCGTAGATTTGATTGACGCTGAAAATCTTACGGTTGGCGGAATTTATCAAGTAGAGATTGTTGCTGCCGAAGGCGTGGATTTAGTGGCTAGGTTGGCCTAGTGAAACAGTTACCAAATCTTTTGACCTTACTCCGGTTGGCCTTGGTGCCAGTAATCGTGATTGCTTATTTGGCAAACGATGGGACTAGCTGGCTGATCTTTGGGTTATTTTTTATCGCAGGCCTGTCTGATTATGTTGATGGCAAATTGGCGCGAAGCACTGGCACCATTTCGGAATTTGGCAAACTGTGGGACCCGATTGCCGACAAGTTAGTGATTGGCGCCGCGTTGGTGCTGCTTACGGCTGATCAAATTATTCCAGTTTTTATCACCGCAATTATTCTTACCCGAGAAATTGTGATCACCATTGCTCGGTTTGCCACGCTTTCTTATGGCGTGCTAGCCGCTGATCGCGGTGGAAAATTGAAAACCATGCTGCAAGGTTTCTCGCTGTTGTTTCTGCTCGCCCCAGCTGATCTGAAGTTTTTTGCGCTACCAATGCTCTACTTGGCAACTGTGCTGACCGTGATAACTGGGGTTAGATACTTAACCCAGTTGGCAAAGCTTCGGAGTAATAGATGATAGATAGTAAATTAATTAAACTGCTCACAACTCATCAGATCACCGTTGCTGCTGCCGAATCGCTTAGCGGTGGTGAGTTATTAAGTCGGCTAATTTCAGTTCCTGGTGCATCCAACGTGATTGCTGGCGGCATGGTTTGCTACAGCAATGAGAGCAAAATTGATGTGCTGGGGGTCGCTGCGGAAACCATCGCAACTTATGGTGCGGTGAGCGAACAGACGGCAGCACAGATGGCGGCAGCAGTTCGATCTCGATTTGGCACCACCATTGGTTTGGCGACAACGGGCGTTGCCGGTCCTGATTCTCAAGAAGGCAAAGCCGTGGGAACGGTGTATGTCGCACTAACTGATGGCGAAATTTCTTGGGTGGTTTCCCACCAATTTAAGGGCGAGCGGAATTTGGTCCGGGCACAGAGCGCGGCGGCTGCTGTTGAATTACTAGGAAAATATTCAGGCAACTTGCCGAGCGTTCCAGGTGTCAGCGGAGCGCAATAGGTTTACGCTTTGCTTCTCTTCCCCCAGGAGGTAACCATGTTGCTTCGAACCGCGATCGGCGAGGAGATTCGCCGACATCGAGTTAGTCAAGGCCGGACCCTGCGCGATGTCGCTTCAGCTGCCGTGGTTTCGCTGGGTTACCTCTCCGAGATTGAGCGTGGCGTTAAAGAACCATCAAGTGAGATGTTGAGCGCTATTTGCGCTGCTTTAGAGATCACGGTTGGCAATCTCGTCATGGCAGCTGGTGCTCAACTGCAGGCGGCAGAGCGAACTGCTGATGTCATCACGCTTCGCCCAACGGTCGCAGTTAAGGCCGCTTGAGATACTCAACTTTTTGGGAGTTGCTGGCTGATCGGCTAGGCGAGGTCTATGCCAAGTCTTACGCGCAAGATCAGGTAATTTCGGAGCTTGGCCTGACTGTAAATCAAGCATTTCAGACGGAGATAGAGCCAATTTTGGTCTGGCGCGCGATCTGCGCCCAGGAAGGCTGGCCCGAATAATCGACACGCCGACCCCCAAAGATGAATTCGAACACTTGTTCGAGTAGTTTCCACCCATGCCGTTCTTACCCAGGTAGCTAACGGCAGCGGCAGATGTCAGAGCCGGCAGTTAACTTGCCGCCCCTGATATCAACGGAACAAGGAGAGCCATGGCAAGCAATGACCGTGACAAAGCGTTAGATACCGCGCTAGCCCAAATTGAGAAGCAATTTGGTAAAGGTTCAGTGATGCGGTTGGGTGATGAAAATCGGCCACCAGTTCAAGTTATTCCGACCGGCTCAGTTGCCGTGGATGTAGCGCTTGGTGTCGGCGGTTTGCCACGCGGCCGAATTATCGAAATCTACGGTCCAGAGTCCTCTGGTAAAACCACTTTGGCATTGCATGCAATTGCCAATGCCCAAAAGCAAGGTGGCATTGCAGCATTTATTGATGCGGAGCATGCGCTTGATCCGGAATATGCGCAAAAACTTGGAGTCGATATTGACGCGTTGCTAGTTTCGCAACCAGATACGGGCGAGCAAGCGTTAGAGATCGCGGATATGTTGGTGCGCTCCGGTGCTATTTCATTAATCGTGGTGGACTCGGTCGCCGCATTAGTGCCACGGGCTGAAATTGAAGGCGAGATGGGTGATTCCCATGTTGGCTTGCAGGCTCGTTTAATGTCACAAGCACTTCGTAAATTAACTGGTGCTTTGAGTAACTCTGGTACCACCATGATTTTCATTAATCAACTTCGAGAAAAAATTGGTGTGATGTTTGGCTCGCCAGAAACTACTACCGGCGGCAAGGCGCTTAAATTTTATGCATCAGTGCGAATCGATATTCGACGCATTGAAGCCCTTAAAGATGGTACTGAAATTGTTGGCAACCGAACTCGCGTAAAAGTAGTTAAAAATAAAGTTGCGCCACCTTTCAAGCAAGCTGAGTTCGACATTCTTTATGGTCATGGCATTTCCCGCGAGGGCAGTTTGATTGATATGGGAGTAGATCAAGGCATTATCAAGAAAGCTGGTGCCTGGTACACCTATGAAGGCGATCAATTAGGACAAGGTAAAGAAAATGCTCGACAATTCCTAATCGATAACCCAGATTTAGCAACCGAGATTGAAACCAAGATCCTCACCTCACTTGGTGTTGGGGAAGGTGGCAAACCAAATCTTGAGGTAGTTGCTGACTTGTAATGAGCGTTACCAAACCTGACCAATTGCCCGAGGCTGATCCAACTGCGATCGCTCGGGCAATTGTGTTACGTAAGTTGTCTGCCAGCGCAAAAACTAGAGCAGAGCTGGAGAAAGTGCTGGCAGAGCGGAACGTGCCAGAAGATGTAGCCCAAAGTGTGCTGGATCGATTTAGCGAAGTGGGCTTGATTGATGACCAGATATATGCACAAATATTCGCCCGAAGTCGGCATGAATATAAGGGACTTGCGCCACGAGCTATCAGTTATCAATTGGCAGCCAAAGGAGTTGCTAAATCAGAGATTGATGCCGCACTTAATGAAATCACCCCAGAGATGGCTACGGAAACTGCAACGGCAATTGCGCAGAAGAAGTTAGCCAGTATGAAAAATGTTCCCGCGGAAAAGAAGTTAGATCGACTCGTGGGTTTTTTGAGCCGGAAGGGTTATTCGGCAAGCACTTGTTATCAGGTGGCAAAAAGTGTGCTGGCAGCAGAGTTAACCGCACTGGACATAGCTGAATTTGATTAGTTTTTGGTTTTCGGCATCAGCGCCAAGTTCACCGCAATCATCCAACCGATGAATATTGCAAAAATTGCTGTGCCTAAGCCGACTGTGCCACCAAGTAGCCAACCTGTGGTCAACACAGATAATTCAATACCCAATCGCACCCGACTAATTGGCCAACCAAATCGATAATGCAATCCAGTCATCCAACCATCTCGAGGCCCAGGTCCTAATTTCGCTGTGAGATAGATCGCTGAACCTAAGCCAACTGCGCTTACCCCTAACACCACCATTAACAGCTGAAAGCCGATTTGAGTTGGAGTTGGGTAGATATTCCGCATCACATCAATTGCAATCGCAATTACTATTGCATTTGCAATAGTGCCAATGCCAGGCAACTGTTTAAGCGGTAACCAAAGCAATAACACGGTAGCTGAAACCAAAAAAGTTGCTAAACCCACACCAACATCAATGGTTTTTGCTAATCCTTCAGCCAACACGGTCCACGGAGAGACCCCGATACCGGAATTAATTAGCGCTGCTTCACCAGAACCAAATATCCACAATCCAATAATCAGCATGAAAAAAGATTTAAACTCAAAATTCCATTGGCCACCGGAATTGCTCCATGGGGTTTGTGGGATGGTTTTTGCAGGATGGCGGAAAAGTTGACGAAGGTTTGGCATTGCGCGAGCGTATCTGACTTTGATGATGCAGAATGCGCACCATGCCTAATCGAAACCTAGCTAACCGACCATTAACTGAACCATCGCTTAAGCGAATGCCAGAGAGCACGCCGCAGCGCGAAGCGCGGCTAGCTGCTCATGAAGCGGCAATGAATGCCGGTCAAGATGGCTACACCGATCCGGTAAACGGCATGTTTGTTATGACTGCCGCAGCTCTTGCCGCAAAAGGTTTTTGTTGTGATAGCGGTTGTCGACACTGTCCTTATGAGGACTAATCCAACTTAATAGTTTTAACCACCCAGCGTTCCGCATAAAACGAAAGTAACGGAATTGTGCCGGCCAGGCACATGCCTATAATTCGGCCAATACTCAAGTTAGCGCGTCTGGCTAGATCAATAGTTACTACTAAATAAATCATATAGACCAAACCGTGCAGCTGGGCAAACCAAGGAATCTCTGGTCCCAGCGTATATTTCACAATGATTTCAATGGTGAACGCAACTAAAACTAAACCCGCAATAATTGCCATGACGCGATATCGATTAACTGCTGCTTTCATTCTCACTCGCTTTTTTTGTTAGGTTGTAACCGTCTGCTAAAAATTTCCACCAAAACCACACAACAAATACTGCAAAAATCCACCATTGGACGGCATAAAAAGTGTTCTGCCAATCGGCAACTTGCACACCAGAATCCAGGTCGGTTCTCATTCGACGTTCCCATTGCCACCAGCCCAGCCGAAAAAACCCAAAACCAAAACCGATTGCGACCAAATGCCACCAAATCCAACGAGGCTGAGAGAGATATCGAAGCACTTGCTAACGCTAACTTAAGCAGGTCAATCCTGCCCCCTAAGGTTAGGTGTGTTAATGGGGGATTGAGAATTGTTTACGGTAGAGGTGCTTCGCCCAACCAATTGGCGCAGGCTTAAGTCGCTTCGTATCGCTGCGCTAAGCGAGTCTGATGCAATACATGGCGATCTTGCGTTGGAGATTGCGGCGACGGCAGAGTACTGGCAAGAGTTATTAACGAATGGCACCTGGATCTCGCTTAAGTGGGAAGATGAAGATGTGGGAATGTTGGTAGTAACTCTGCCGCCACCGGATCGCTACGGCGATTGCTGGATTAAGAGTCACCTGCTCCACCAACTGAGCTAACAACCCGGTCCGTTACTACTGGCTGACCCTATCAGCCAGTAGTAATTACTTATAACCAGTGGGCTTTTTTGAAATTATATGCCAAAACAGTTGTTAGTAAAGCCATTATTCCTAAGGTTGCAAAGTAGCCAAAACGAGATGTTAACTCGGGCATATTTTCAAAATTCATGCCATAAATTCCAGCAATCATTGTTGGACCTGCAGCTAATGCTACCCATGCAGAGATTCTTCTAACATCCTCATTTTGTCTAACCTGAACATGGGAAAGATCTGCTTGCAAAACAGTGGTTAGTAAGGAATCCATGCCCGATGCATGCTCGCAGGCATGTTGCAAGTGATCAAATGTGTCCCGAAAAAATGGTCTAAGTTGCTCAGGCAGATTAGTAAAACTATCAGAGGTTAATTTTTGTATTGGTTGAAGTAGTGGCTCAATCGCATGGCGATACTCAATTACCTCACGCTTTAAGTAGTAGATCTCTTGGCTATAGGTCTTTCGCTTTCCACTAAAAACTTTAGTTTCAATATTTATCACATCATTTTCTAACTCAGATGCAATATTTGTGTAACCATCAATTACGCGATCAATTACTGCATGTAATACGGCAAAGGGGCCGATTGCTAATTGAGCTGGATGTTGCTCGATATCATGGCGCACAGTACTAAGTGGTGAACCTTCGCCATGTCTGACTATGACGATAAATTGTTTATCCACAAAACACATTAACTCACCTGTGGTAATCTCAGATTTTAATTCATTATAAAATACAGTTTTAATTACAAAAAAAGTTAGACCCTCATAATCTTCTATCTTAGGTCGCTGCTTAGCGCTTATGGCATCTTCAACTGCAAGTGGGTGAAAATTTAACTCACCTACAACATGATCAAACTCAGCCTTTGTCGGCTCAGCTAACCCCACCCAAACAAAGCCATTTTTACTTCGAGCAAGCTCAACCTGAGCTGAGATATCGGTAGTGCCATCAAATCGGCGACCTTGAATATATAGAGCGGTATCAACAATCATGTGGATAAGTATTAACTAGATCTGGCCGCCACCTCAGTATTTCATATCCTTTTCTTCTCCAATTAACTATCTGTTAAACCAGCACCTTAACTTTTATGTAAGTTAATCTCATGAGCGCTCACTCAGCGTATGACGAGGTAAATCAGCGGGTTAGCCTGGCTGGACAGATATTAAATATTGATTCTGGAGTTATTCAAGCGATCACCGCTTGTGAGCGAGAGGTTGTAATCTCAATTCCACTACATCGCGCATCAGGTATTGATGTTCTTGCTGGTTATCGGGTGCAACATTCAAGTGCTAGAGGTCCTCGTAAAGGCGGGATTAGATTTCATCAAGATGTGGATCTAGATGAAGTGCGCGCACTAGCTTCACTTATGACCTGGAAGACTGCCCTAATTGATGTTCCATTTGGTGGTGCCAAAGGTGGCGTAACTGTGGATGCCTCAAAATTAC
>JBJOHY010000030.1:0-6645 GCA_046047475.1 Actinomycetota bacterium
TCTGGATCCATGCCATTGACAGTTTCCACTTTTACTAATGGATTGAATTTTTGGCGAGACTCACCATCTTTTGGCTGCTTTACCTGACCTGTTATGGCATCGCCTTTTCGCAAGCCATACTTTTTGACTAAGCCAAGCGAAACATAAACATCATTTGGTCCAGGTAGATACCCAGTTGTGCGAACAAACGCATAGTTATCCAAAATGTCAACAATTCCGGCAGCAGGTACCAGGATGTCATCTTCGCCAATTTCAAATTCACCATCGCGGTCTCGACGATTTCGATTTCGATCAAATCTGTTTCGATTGTTATCTCGTCGATCACCGTTGCGGTCATTACGGTCGTTGCGATCATTGCGACCACGCCATTCGCGTCGCTCGTCTCTTCCCTCACTGTTTGCTTCACGATTTTGGGTTGAGCGATCAGATTCAGAATTTTCATCTCGCCCACGAGCGGACTTAGTGGATTGAGCAGCTTCAATTGCAGCTACAAGTTCGCCTTTGCGCATGGTAGATGCGCCTTCGATGTTGAGCTTGCCTGCAAGTTTCTTCAGGTCTGCTAACAGCATGCTGCTGACATCGGTCTTGGTATCAGTCACAGATAAATGCCTTCCGGCTAATTGGGTTTAGTTCTTCCAAATTTATCGCTTGGAAGTTAATACAGAAGAAGGGAGATTTTTTGGTTTGAACTGAAGTCCTTGGCCCACTCGCCTGCTTCTGGCAGAACCATACCACTAGTTAATTGGTAGCGCTTGCACCCCATCGGGCTCCACTCCCAAGGTGATGGTCTTGAACCCAAGCCCTGCTCTTTGCAGCACTTCGGAAACTTGAGATGCGCTTCCTGCAGCGGCAAGCGTCAACACTGTCGGACCTGCGCCGGAGATAACTGCTGGAAGTCCCACGCTTCTTAACTCAGTTATAGCCCGCAAGGTCTGCGGCATGACATCAGCCCGTTGCCGCTGGTGCATTCGGTCTTCCGTCGCGGTGAATAGCAAATCCGGATCTTTGGTCATGGCATAAACCATCAAGCTGCTGCGAGATAAATTGAAGACGGCATCATCGTGCGCAATTCGTAACGGCAATAAACCACGTGCGGTTTCAGTTGGAACTTTAAAGTCAGGAATTGCTACCACCGGCACAATGTCGGGATGCACATCTAGCTTAACTGCGTGATGGCCCTCGTTATCGATCCAAGCAATAGTCATTCCGCCCAAAATGCATGGCGCAATATTGTCCGGATGCCCTTCGAGTCGTCCTGCAAGATTTATGAAATCGGAAATGCTTAACCGCTCTGCACCCATTAACTCTCGTGCCAGTGCTATGCCACCAACTATTGCCGCAGAAGAGGAACCCATCCCTCGGGCATGTGGGATTTGATTTTTACAAGTTAGTTTTAACCCAGGAACTTTCAGCCCAGCAAAATCAAATGCTGCTCGCATCGATCTAATCACTAAATGTTTATCATCGGTTGGAAGCTCGGTTTCTCCCTCGCCAATCACATTAACTTGATCTGGTCCATCTGAAACTTCTACCGACAACTCATCAAAATATTTAAGCGAAAGACCCAGCACATCAAAACCTGGCCCAAGATTTGCCGATGTTGCTGGAACTCGAACTGCGGCACGCTCGTTAGCCAACATAGTTATTCCACTAAGCCAAGATGTTTCGCAGCTTGCGTAGCATCAACCGCAACTTTGATGGGCTCATTGGCACCTTCAAGCGCCCATTGCGGATCCTTAAGGCCATTACCAGTAACGGTGATCACAATTTCCTGACCACTATCAAGTCGCCCAGCTTGTTTCAGCTTTATTAGACCAGCAACCCCAATCGCACTAGATGGCTCAACAAATACACCTTCACGGCTGGCCAGTAGGTGATATGCCGCAAGAATCTCCTCATCGCTGCAAGCTTCAATTAATCCACCGGATTGATCTCTCGCGGCGACTGCCTGCTGCCAGGAGGCCGGATTTCCGATTCGAATTGCCGTAGCAATAGTTTCTGGATTATCAACTCGTTGATTATTCACAATTGGCGCAGCGCCGGCAGCCTGAAAACCATACATCCGCGGCAACTTTGTGTTTCTAATCTTTTGATACTCCAGATATCCCTGCCAATAAGCGGTGATGTTTCCGGCATTTCCTACTGGTAAGACATGAATATCCGGAGCTTTACCTAAGAAGTCAATTACTTCAAAAGATGCCGTCTTTTGCCCATCAATCCGGAATGGATTTACGCTATTCACCAATTCAACCGGATAGTTGTCTGACAGATCTTTCGCTAACGTTAAACAGTCATCAAAATTGCCATTAACTTGCAGAATCTTTGCGCCATGCACAACAGCCTGAGCTAATTTGCCCATTGCGATCTTGCCATCTGGCACCAGCACCGCACAGACCATCCCCGCCTTAACCGCATAAGCTGCAGCGGAGGCTGAAGTGTTGCCAGTGCTGGCACAAATTACTGCTTTTGCACCTCGCTCAGCTGCCTTGCTAATTGCCATTGTCATGCCGCGGTCTTTAAAAGATCCAGTTGGATTTGCACCTTCGACTTTTAACCAAACATTGTTTCCTAACATCTCACTTAACACGCAGGCATAGACCAGCGGCGTGCCACCTTCGCGCAAGGTAACAATTGGGGTGCGCTTGGAAACTGGCAAAAACGAGCGATATTCCTCAATTACTCCCCGCCATTGCGGGGCACCAGGCTTTTTAAACCAACTCATTCGCCGCGCTCGCCTTCTACCCGCATCACGCCAATAACTGAATCCACTACATCTAGTTTGGTAAGTCCAGCTAACGTCTTTGCTAGGGCAGCGTCGGTAGCTAGGTGTGTTCGAATCACAAGTGAGGCATCATTGCCATGACCGTCTTGGTGTAGCACTTGAATGCTGACATTGTTATCGGCAAACACGGAAGCGATCTTGGCGAGCACACCAGGTCGATCAGCAACTTTAATATGGATGTAATAACGTGTTTTTGCATGTGAGATATCTAATGCAGTTAATGCTGCATAGCTGGAATCACCTGGCCCAATTCCGCCAGTAACTCGATTCCTCGCTGCCGCAACTAGATCACCCAGCACTGCTGATGCTGTTGGTGCACCACCTGCTCCCCTGCCGTAAAACATAAGTTCGCCAGCGGATTCAGCTTCAACAAACACTGCATTGAAAGCATCGCGAACGCTAGCCAACGGATGCGATTTAGGAACCATAGTTGGATGAACTCGCACCACGATTGAATCTTCATTAATGCGCTCAGCCACCGCGAGTAACTTAACTACAAATCCCATGGATTCAGCGGCCGCAATATCTTCAGCCGAAACTTTTGAGATACCTTCACAATAAACATCATCAATAGTGACTTTAGTATGGAACGCTAACGAAGCTAGGATCGCGGCTTTTGCGGCAGCATCATGCCCTTCTACATCTGCCGTTGGATCGGCTTCGGCATAACCCAACTCTTGTGCTTTCGCTAAAACATCATCGTATGAAGCATGATCGGATTCCATTTTCGACAAAATGAAATTTGTCGTGCCATTGACTATTCCCATTACACGATTAACTCGATCACCAGCCAGAGATTCTCGGATCGGGCGAAGCAGTGGAATTGCGCCAGCAACTGATGCCTCAAAATAGAGGTCAACACCAGCCCGCTCTGCGGCTAACACCAATTCAGAACCTTCGCGGGCAAGTAAGGCTTTGTTTGCCGTAACCACGCTGGCACCATTTTCAATTGCCTGCAGGATCAAATCTTTTGCTGGCTGAATCCCACCCATAACTTCAATTACGATGTCAGATTTTGCAACCAGAGCGGCGGCATCAGTAGTCAATAACTCTGCTGGCACGCCATGTCGAGAGCGTTTTGGATCTCTAACTGCAACACCAACTACTGTTAAGGGAGCACCAACTCGTTGGGCTAACTCTGCAGATTGCTCAGCAATGAGGCGAACCACCTGTGAGCCGACCACGCCAGCTCCCAGCACGCCAACTTTGATGGGTTCAGCCATATTTCGCTCCTTCAGCGCCGAAGTCTCTCAGACTTAGGGCAGGAACTCGAACACCCCAGCACTAACCCAGGTCAAGTGCCAGCAGATCTTCATATGTTTCGCGGCGCAGCCAGATTGCCGGTTGATCACCACTAATCCCAACTACTGCTGGCCGAGGCGTACCGTTGTACTGGGAAGACATGCTGCGGCAATAAGCACCAGTAGCAGCAACCGCAATGATGTCACCTGGCTTAAGGTCCGAAGGCAAATAAGTATCTCTAACCACGATATCGCCAGACTCACAATGTTTGCCAACTACCCGAGACAATACCTTTGTGGCAGATGAACTGCGATTTGCTAATACTGCTGTGTAATTTGCATCGTATAGCGCGGTTCGAATGTTGTCACTCATACCACCATCTACTGCCACATAAACTCTGGTTTCACCACTTGCCAGAGTAACCGGCTTAACTGTGCCGACGGTATAAAGCGTTACGCCAGCTGGTCCGACAATATATCGACCTGGCTCGACTGTTATTTTTGTGATCTCAACTTGTTTTGCGGCCGCTTCGCTAATTACGGTTTCATTTAATGCTGTTGCAATTTCGCTAATACCAATCGGGTTATCACTGTCGGTGTAGGCAATTCCAAAGCCACCACCTAGTCCAAGCACACTCAGTGATAAGCCATATTTCTCATTTAGTATTGCAGTTTGCTGAACTAATTTTCTTGCCGCAGCAATAAATCCTGGCAGAACTAACACCTGAGATCCGATATGCGAGTGAAGGCCAATTAGCTCTACTGACTTTGCAGATATCGCTAATTCAACAGCTCTTTCCAGTGATCCATCAGTTACCGATAAGCCAAACTTCTGATCTTCATGAGCGGTTGAGATGAAGTCATGAGTTTCAGCATTTATACCCAGCGTGGCCCGAATCATTATGTGCTGCACTACCCCATGCGATTGGGCAATCCGATTAATTCTAGAAATCTCATCTGGGGAATCTGCGATTATGTGTCCGATACCTTTACTGATAGCAAGTTCTAACTCACTATCAGATTTATTGTTGCCATGAAACGCAATGTGCTCTGGTTTAACACCTGCTGCCATTGCGATGGTCAGTTCGCCGCCACTTGCAACATCAAGATGAAGACCCGCAGCAGAGACTATTTTTGCAACTGCTTTAGATAAAAAAGCTTTACTTGCATAATGCACATCGCAAGGTAACTGCTGTTCGGCAAATGCTGTCCGAATTTCAATTGCTCGGGCATAAATTTCATCAGCATCATAAACGTAGAGCGGTGTACCGAATTCCTCGCGCAACTGGGATGAGGTGTTGCCCGCAATAACTATTTCGCCAAACTCATTTCGATCTGCAGATCTCGGCCAAATCTTCGGGTTCAGGTCAGCTGCATTCATAGGTGAATTATCGTTTATCCGTTACATGCGCTCTGGGGCAGCAACACCTAATAGATCTAATCCATTTCTGATCACAATCTGTGTTGCCCGGCAAAGGTGCAATCTTGCGACAGTCTGTGAAGAAACCTCAGCGCCAGCTGCCGGCAAGACGCGGCAATTGTCATAAAACCGGTGATAGCCAGTTGCCAACTCCTCGAGATATCTGGCGATTCGGTGTGGTTCGCGCAGCTCGGCACTGGTTGCCACAATTGCTGGGAACTGTGCCAATTGGGCAATCAACTCTTGTTCTGCTGGTGAACCTAATTGGGTTGGATCAAAACTAATACTGCCAGTTGCCCAATTGATACCCAATTCAGCTGCAGTATTTAGCAAAGCGTTGATTCGCGCATGGGCATACTGGACGTAGTAAACCGGATTTTCATTAGTTCTTGAGGTCATTAAATCAAAATCCAGCACCAGTGGCGTATCAACTGGATAACGAATCAACGAATACCTGACTGCATCGACACCAACTGCTGCAACCAGATCGGTCAGCAAAATGAGATCGCCGGCGCGTTTTGATAACTTAACCTCTTCGCCATTTTTCATAATCTTTACTAATTGTCCGATCAAAACTTCAATGTTTTCATCCGGATCATCACCGGCACATGCTGCAACTGCGCGCAACCGATTTACATATCCATGGTGATCAGCTCCCAGCAGATAAACGCATCTGCCAAAGCCTCGCTCTCGCTTGTCAATGTAATAGGCGCAGTCAGATGCAAAGTAGGTGTATTCGCCGTCAGATTTAACTAGCACCCGATCTTTATCATCACCAAAGTCAGTAGTCCGCAACCACATCGCACCATCGGTGTGATCAACGTGTCCAGCCTTTTCCAGAACGTTCAGGGCATGTTTTACTTTTCCAGCTTCATGCATTTTTAACTCGGAATACCAAACATCAAATTCGGTGTTAAATTCTTTAAGTGAATCTTGTTGCTGTTTTAATTGCAAGGCATATCCCAATTCGAGCACTCGACTCAACTGCTCATCTTTTTTTAGCTGTAATAAATTCGGTTCAAGCTCAATTATCTGCTTGCCTAACTCAGCAATGTACTCTCCCTGATAGCCATCTTCTGGGACTGGCTCAGACTTGATGGTGGCAAGAATGGAATGTGCAAACTTCTGCATCTGCACACCACGGTCATTTATATAAAACTCTCGAGTTACTTCAGCGCCCGCTGCAATCAACACCCGAGCAA
>JBJOHY010000031.1:0-6884 GCA_046047475.1 Actinomycetota bacterium
AGTGTGGCTCGATTTCTCGGTGCTCATCTGGCAGTACTACCCAAAGCTGAATGCCATGCAGGTCTCCCTCGGTATTAAGCGATAACTCAGAATGTGAAATGCCAAATCCTGCGGTCATGATGTTGAGTTCACCTGGATGTATCTCAGCAACACTCCCCACAGAATCTCGGTGCTCCACATTTCCACTAAATAACCAGGTAACTGTCTGCAATCCGGTATGAGGGTGAGCGGCGACCGACATTGCCTTTGCTTGGTTAGTTGGACCGAAATGATCCACAAAGCACCAAGCACCAATAGTTCGCAGTTCTCGATGGGGCAACAATCGATCAATTGATATTCCAGAGCGCGGCGTCAACTCTACTTTTCTTGGCGCCAGCAGAATTGAATGACTTTCTTCAGTTTGCTCTGAAGTTAACTCAGGCGAAGCAGCAAGATTGCTCATCAACTACTGTTTGTTGAACGCCTTCAAGATCTGTTCTGCCGCACCACTCAACTCTGCTGGAATTACCCAAATCTTGCTGGCATTTCCGTTCGCGATTTCAGGCAACTGCTGCAGATACTGATAGGCCAAGACTTTCTCATCAGGGTTTGCCTCATGAACCGCATTGAATACTTTCTTGATTGCTTCAGCCTCACCGTCTGCTCGCAGAATAGCTGCTTGGGCATCGCCTTCTGCGCGCAAGATTTCAGCCTGCCTAGCACCTTCAGCGGTAAGGATCTGACTTTGTTTTTCACCTTCAGCAGTCAAAATTGCGGCACGCTTATCCCGCTCAGCACGCATCTGCTTTTCCATTGATTCCTGCACGCTTGGCGGTGGATCAATTGCTTTCAACTCAACTCGGTTAACTCTGACGCCCCATTTACCGGTAGCTTCATCTAGTACGCCTCGCAGCGAAGCATTAATGGAGTCTCGCGAAGTTAGTGCAGCTTCAAGGTCAAGTCCACCAACTACATTTCGTAATGTAGTTACTGTAAGTTGTTCAATACCTTGAATGAAATTCTCGATCTCATAGGTAGCGGACTTTGGATCAGTTACTTGAAAATAGATCACAGTATCAATTGAAACAACTAGGTTATCTTCAGTAATTACAGGTTGCGGCGGAAACGAAACCACACGTTCACGTAAATCGATTAATGGTCGAAGTCGATCAATAAAAGGGATAATGATGGTTAGACCAGCACCTAGTGTTCGGTGATATCTTCCTAAGCGCTCAACTATTCCAGCACTTGCTTGCGGAATGATACGAATTGATCTCGTTAAAATCACACCAAAGATCGCAACTAAAAGAACTAAGACGCCAAATGACCAACTAAACATGATTTAACCTTTCAGCTTAACTACTGCCGTTGCGCCTTCAATCGCGACAACTTCAACTTTTGTTTGCGGCAAAATCGTGCCCGTATCAGATCGGGCACTCCAAATTTCACCACTGAGTTTTACTTGACCCGATCGATCAGTAATTTCAGATAGCGCAATTGCGCCAGCACCAATTAGTGCTTCAACGTTAGTGGCGTAGTCAGCCGGACGTTTCTTCAAATGTCGCAGTGCGATTGGCCGCAAAATAAATAGTGAGATACCAGCAGCTAGCGCAAAAACCACGCCTTGAGTGGCCATATCAAAACCGAAGGCATTCGCAGCAGCCGCCATTAGTGCTGAAAATGCTAATGAAGCAAAAAGTAGATCAACGGTAAGCATTTCAACAACCAGCAGTGCACCCGCAGCTGCTAACCACATCCACAACTGCATTTCTACCTCCCTGTGCGATGACTAAATCCTACCCTTACTATGAAGTTCTTATCATTTGGATTCTTCCCAGAGAGGCGAAGTTGGCAAATCAGTTTCAGCGCTATGTGGCAAAGCGATTTCGTCGAATTATTGCAAATAGCCCAGATGGCGTGCCGCCATGGTTAACCGCGGTAGCTGCTGGTGATGATGCTGGCCTGTTTCTGCCTACTGATGCACCGTGGGTCGTTCACGGTGATCTAGCCACACTAATTGGCGGGATTAGAGCATTGTTGATGCAAGCCCTCCATCCTGGAACTTTGGCTGGCGTCGCAACTCATTCTCGATACGAAACGGATCCGCTTGGAAGATTAGCCGGCACCACCAGGTGGCTTACTGTCACAACTTTTGGATCCTTAGCAGCTATTGATCAAGAAGCTAGCCGGGTTCACCAAATGCATAATCGGGTAACCGGGTCATATCTCACTGGTTCTAATGAAGCCAGGAACTATCGTGCTTCAGATCCTGATCTACTTCTTTGGGTTCATATTGCATTCACAAACTCTTTCCTAACGGCACACGAACTATTTGGCGCTGAACCAATACCTGGTGGATCAGATAACTATGTAGCGCAGTGGGCCAAATCAGTAACGAGACTAGGGTTAACAGAAGTTCCAATGAGTAAAGCGGAACTAGATGACCAAATTAAGTCTTATTTTGATCGCGGTGAATTATCCATAAATAAAAACACCAAAAAAGTGATTGGCTTTATCCAAAAGCCACCACTACCTAAGGTTGCCAGTTTGGTATATGCCTTGTTATATCAAGCGGCCGTTGCATCGATTCCTAAAAACTACCGCGACCTACTTCAGATTAAATCTCTGCCACTATGGCTAATCAGACCGTTGATCCGCGCCTTCATGTTTGTCTTGGCGAAAGCAATCGGACCTGAATCCCCAATTGAAGAAGCTGCGCTCACGAGACTGCGCAGATTGGGAGCAATTTAGTTAATCTCCCAGTGCGTTACCACTGGTGGAGCTGCAAAAAAAGGTCCAATTATTTCTCGCCATTTAACAAACAGTTCTGATTCTCTGAATCCAATTGTGTGATCTTCTAATTTTTCCCAAGTTATATGAAGTAAGAAAGAATCCTTTTCCTCTATACCTTTCAACACGTTGATTGAGATGAACCCATGCGCTTTAGTTAGTACTTGCGACACGGCAGTTGAAACTGCTACCTCAAATTCATGGTGCTTGTCAGGAAAAACCGAAATCTTTGCGGACTCTAAAATCATTAACTTTCCTTACTGCTCTATGCTAGGGAGATGATAACTATTCCTGCAACAAACTTAACCGTATACCCACTTTGTTTAGGCGGTAACGTCTTTGGTTGGAGCGCGCCTAAAGAGCAATCTTTTGAAATCCTGAATCATTTCTTTGACCATGGCGGAAACTTCATTGACACCGCAGATGTTTATTCAGAATGGGCTGATGGAAATACCGGCGGTGAATCCGAAACCATTATTGGAGAATGGCTCCAAGCTAGAAAAAACAGACAAGAAATTGTTATCGGAACTAAAGTTGCAAAACTATCAACCCGAAAAGGACTTTCAAAGTCAAACATCCTCAAAGCATGTGATGATTCATTGCGACGATTAAAGACGGACTACATCGATATTTATTACTCGCACGAAGATGATCCGACAGTTTCATTTGAAGAAACACTTTCTGCTTATGATGAGTTAATTCAGGCTGGAAAAGTTCGATACATTGCAGCTTCACAACACTCGGCAGCTCGACTTGAAGCTGCACTAATCGCAGCAGAACAATCCAACTTACCTAAATATATTGCTTTGCAAGATCACTACAACTTGATGCACCGAGAACCTTTTGAATCCGAACAAGCCAAAGTTCTCATAAAACATGGTTTTTCTATGATTCCGTTTTTTGGGTTGGCAACTGGATTTTTGACCGGGAAATATCAACCAGGTATTGCAATAGATTCAGTTAGAGCCAAAAGTGTTGAGAAATATCAGAATCCTGCTGGTTGGGCGGTGCTGGCTGAATTGATGACCGTAGCAAAAGAGCTAGAAACCTCAATTTCCGCGGCTGCACTTGCCTGGTTGCGCCATCATCCCCAGGTATCTGCACCAATTGCCAGCGCTCGTACCGTGGAGCAACTAATCGAGATTATGCCCTCAGTTACTCTAAGCGATGATCAGCTGGCAAGATTAAATTCGGTATCCAGTTCAATCTGATCAAACCATAATAAGTAAAATCCAGGCATGCGTGAGCCAAAAGTCATTCTGTTTTACGCCTTCACTCCAATAGCTGACCCAGAAGCGGTAAGGCTTTGGCAGAAGACGCTGTGCGATTCCCTGAATATCAAAGGTCGCATCTTGATTTCACCACATGGCATAAATGGAACTCTGGGTGGCGAAATTTCCAATGTCAAGAAATACACTAAGGCAACCAAAGAGTTTCCTGGATTTAAGAAAATTGATTTTAAGTGGTCTGATGGAACTGGAAATGACTTCCCACGCTTAATGGTGAAAGTAAAACCAGAATTAGTGGCTTTCGGTACCCCATATGACCTTGAGGTTGATAATCGTGGCGTAGTTGGTGGCGGAAAACATCTGAAGCCAAAACAGGTGCATGAACTAATCGAGAAAAAGGGTGATGAAGTCGTTTTCTTTGATGGTAGAAACGCTTGGGAAGCAAAAATTGGAAAATTCAAAGATGCCGTAGTGCCGGACACAACAACGACACGAGACTTTGTCGCGGAGTTAGACAGTGGAAAATATGACCACCTCAGAAATAAACCGATCGTTACATATTGCACGGGCGGAATTAGATGTGAAATTCTCTCAGCGTTAATGATCAAGCGAGGCTTTCAAGAGGTTTATCAAATTGATGGCGGCATTGTTCGCTATGGAATGGAATATCGTGACAGTGGGCTTTGGGAAGGTTCGTTGTTCATGTTCGACGGCCGGATGACTATTGACTTTAGTGATAAAACAAAAGTAATTGGTGAGTGTGAGAAATGTCAGGCACCAACTAAAGAGTTTTATAACTGCGCTCGAGATTTATGTCATAGATTGATTTTGCTCTGCGATGATTGTGCAAAGCTGGACCCAAACAAAAGCTGCACTCATCAATCTGAGTTTGATTCGGAAATGATCGGCTAACTAAACTTCCGGAACTATCTCTTGAGTTTTTTCACTTGGAATTTTGCTTAATAGCGTAAAAGATATTGCAATTGTTTGACCGATTAGAAGCATCACTAAAACGGTACCAATACCGACAGTTCCTCCCAGCAGAAAACCGATTGATAGCGCAAAAGCTTCCATGCCAAATCTGATTTTCCATATCCGAATTCCGGTTCGCTTAACTAAACCAATCATCCAGCCATCTCGTGGACCTGGACCTAATCCGCAAGAAATATAAACAGCGGTTCCAAATCCAACAAAACCTATGCCAAGCAAAACCATCAAAATAGAAACAAGAAAACTGTCTTGAGTTGGAATTACATTAACTCCCAGCTGCAGCGTTGCTGCAAAAACAACAGCGTTAGAGATTGTACCAAAACCTGGCGTAACCTTTAGCGGAAACCAAATCAATAGAACTAGGCAACTCACGATGAAAAATGCCCAGCCCAATGGGATATCGAGTTGTCGCGCTAACCCTTGTGCCAAAACAGTCCATGGCGGATTTCCCAGCTCAGACTGAACCGTGATCGCACCACCAGTTCCCATTAATACCAATCCGGAGAACAGGATCAGCACCCGCTTTGGATTAACGGACCAGACTGAAGGTGCAGCCCAAGAGGTTTTCGGGACAGTGCGCGCTGGTGAAAAGAACTTAAACATATTCAAGTCTGGCACTATCCCCTGCTTCTCATGAACTAAATCTTAGTAGCCTGCCACGATATAAATCTCATGCCGTCAGAAGAGACCGGTAACACATTTCACTCAAAGTTAACCCTAGGATTCAAAACAATAGGTCCATCAAATCTACACTTTATTACATCACAACTGTTCAATGGAGTAATCATTAGAAACTTGATCGCCGAGTTCATCGGCTCGCTATTACTGGCTGGCGCGGTGGTCGGTTCTGGAATCATGGCAACCAATCTCTCAAATGACATTGGGGTTCAACTTTTCATCAATGCGATCGCAACCGTATTTGTTCTGATTGCGCTGATCTCAGTATTAGTCGATATCAGCGGCGCTCACTTCAACCCAGCAGTAACGCTATCCCTTTACCTGCGCAAGAAAATATCTGGAGTACTTGCTATTTTTTACGCTATATCCCAAATAATCGGAATGATCATTGGCGTAATCTTGGCTAACCTAATGTTTGAACTTCAAGCTATTGAGTTTTCTAGCCGAGATCGGAGCGGACTGAATTTATTTCTAGCAGAAGTAATTGCCACTGCCGGATTGATCCTAGTAATTCACTTACTGATTGATCAAGAAAAGAAATCAGTTATCCCAACTACAGTTGCAGTGTGGATTGGCTCCGCATATTTCTTCACTTCTTCAACATCCTTTGCAAATCCTGCAATTACGATTGCTCGAAGCTTGACCGATACCTTCTCCGGAATTGCCCCAAGTTCAATCAGCATGTTTTTGTTGGCACAATTAGTTGGCGTTTTATTTGGATTAGGTATTGCAAAGCTCCTACAAAACAGAGAGGCTGCTTAAATGTCAGAAAATAGAAAAACAATCTTGTTTGTCTGCGTCCACAACGCTGGCAGATCCCAAATGGCAGCAGGCTTTATGTCTCACCTTGGTGGGGACAGAGTTGAGGTATTTTCTGCCGGCAGCGCTCCCAAAGATCAGATTAATCCGATTGCCGTTGAGGTAATGCAAGAAGTTGGAATTGATATAAGTCAGAATACGCCAAAAGTACTTACTCCAGATGCAGTTAAGGCATCGGATGTGGTGATCACGATGGGATGCGGCGATGCCTGTCCTATTTTCCCAGGAAAGCGATATGAAGATTGGGAGCTAGAAGATCCTGCTGGTAAAGAAATCGAAGTTGTTAGACAAATACGTGACGAAATAAAGCAGCGAGTAACAAACTTACTGCAAGAGATATAGGGATATAACATAAAAAAGGTGGCCCAAACTTGAGCCACCTTTTTTAGTTGTTAATTA
>JBJOHY010000032.1:0-6284 GCA_046047475.1 Actinomycetota bacterium
CGAATCTCACTTCGGGATTTGTTGCTAACTGCATTAATAGGCCAGCTGGGAATTTCAATGTATCAGTGGCTGCTGTATGAAGCGTTGCAAGTCGCCAGTGCTGGCACCTCAGCAACAGTAATCAATATGGCACCAGTTGTTACGTTGATTGCTTCATCAATTTACTTGAAGGAACAAATTCCGCTGCGGCGCTGGATTGGCGTCACAATTGCAGTATGTGGAGTGGTGGTGCTTGGGTTTTCCGGAAGCACTACTGACGTCACTGGTTTGCCTATTTTGATTATCGCAGCAATCGGACTTGGACTTTATTCGGTTTTCTTAAAGCCGTTGGTAGTTAAATATCATCCGCTTAGCATTACCTTTCACGCTACTTGGCCTGGTGCGATTATTTTTGCTTGGAGTGGGCCGCAGTTATTAACTGAAATGAACACTGCAGTTGCTAAGGCATGGCTAGGAGCTGCCGCATTAGCGATAATCGTTTCAGCCGGAGGTTATGTAGCGTGGGCAAAGGCGGTACAACTACTTGAAGTATCAAAAGCTGCAATTTCTTATTATTTGGTCCCACCTGTCGCCATCTTCTATACCTTCATATTGTTTGGTGAAGAACCACTACCATTGGAATATTTGGGAATAGTTTTTGTGATTGTTGGTGTTGCAGTAGCGCTTTCTAGCCGAGGTAGAAATGAACGCGTCAGCTAAGTCTTGCTTGTTATTGGTTAATCCAATTTCTGGTGGTGGCAAGGCATTGGCGAAGTATAAAGCGGTTGCGGATCAGCTTTCGGCAGCGGGATTTCAATGCCGCACTCACATTTCGAGCAGTCAAACTGATCTGATGACTAAGTTGGCAGAAGCCAATGAGCCAGTGGTTTATTTACTTTCTGGCGACGGCTCAATTCAAGCAGCCGCACAAATTATTGTTTCTAAGCAACTTCCAATTCGGCTGGCTCCACTGCCGGGCGGCCGTGGGAATGATTTCTGTTCCGTGCTTGGAATTCCTGCCGAAATTTCGCTGGCTGTTGCGAACACTATTAACAATCCAGAGCACTTAGCAGTAGATGTGATGGTAGTTAATGGATCGAAGATTGCATTAGGAGCAATAAGTGTTGGTATTGATGCTGCTGCAGCTGCGATTTCGGTTCAGATTCAGGAGCGTGGCAATCGATGGTTAAAAGGTGCGCCGCTCTACATTTACTCGGCATTAGTTGCGCTATCTCGGTGGAAAGCAATTTCAATCGAAACCGTGATTGATGGTGAAGTCAAGGAGCTTTCCGGGATTTGGTTATTTGTCGTGAGTAATTCTGGGCAATTTGGCGGGGGAATGAAAATCGCGCCACATTCCAGGATACAAGATGGCATGCTAGAGATTATCTCCGTTGCTGATGTTTCAAAATTAGATTTTCTTCTCACCCTTCCAAAAGTTTTCTTTGGTAGGCACTTGAACCACCCAAAATTAGACAAGTTTGTAGCTCGTGACGTAGTGATAACTAGCTATGAACAAGTCACAGCTTTTGCCGATGGTGAACCACTGGGAAGTTTGCCGTTATCGATTTCAGTGCAAACTGAAGCACTAAAGATTCTGAAATAGAAACTGGGCGACAGTTTCCTGCCACCCAGTTCTTCGGGTTGAGACTTCCGCGATTCGCCCGCGGTCTCCTGCCCCCGATAGGCGAATCAAACTAGATCGACTCCCGCATTGCTAGTCGGGGGTGGCTTAATTTGAAATCAGACAAACCTAAAGGAATGGTTTAGGGATATCAAAAAGTTATTTTTTAGGTATTGACAGTCGAATGGAGATGGAGTTTTCTTTGCCTACGCATCAAATGGATGGCTAAACCTACGCAAGTAGAGGCTGATCCCGCGAATAACTAAATCATTCAACCTACGTTCCTTGGTGACAAGTTGAGTGTTAACCGAGTGAAGTTATTCGAGTTAAGAGTGAAAGCTCTTACACAGTTGCTACCAGTCGCAAGACATGGGCAACAACGAGGTAGATGCGGCAAAACCCCCTCGGGCGAATCGAGGGGGTTTTGTACTTCTCCCTACCTTACTTTTTCACCCCAATAAATTCGTGGATTGACCGCCCGGCTTCCAGTGCGCGTCGCTCGAATTTAGTCTGCGGCCGCCATTCGGGCCGCGAACTTAATTTGGACACTGACAGTCCAGTGGTGCCAGTGAGCACTCGCTCCATCTGAATTGCATAATCTGGCCAGTCCGTAATGGTATGCAGGATTCCACCTGACTTTAGTTTTGTCATTAGAAATTCCGCGATCTCTGGTTGAATTATGCGACGCCGATGATGTCTAGTCTTGCGCCAAGGATCTGGAAACCAGATCCGGAACTCATCCACAGTTTCATTCATTACAGATTCTTCAATAACTTCTAACGCATCCTTGATCACGATGCGTAAATTAGTAATTCTTAACTGTTCTGCTTTATAGATCATGCTTCCAACACCAGGCGTGTGCACCTCTAAACAGATTAAAAACTCATTTGATCTTTGTTGCGAAAGTGCTAGTGCCGCTTCTCCCATGCCACTTCCAATTTCAATCACAATTCGTTTCTGAGGCGCTAACTGATCAAAATCCCAGACTCCAGTTGGCATTGCGTATTTGGGGATTAGGTGCTCCAGTGCATATTTAGCCCCAGTTGAAGGTCGGGATCGTCGCGGATGAAAAGTTCTCAGGTCGTTGAGCATTAATTCAATCGCCGTTTGATAACTGAAACATCGTGATTAGCAACTTGGGCAGTTCGAATGAATTCCCAATTCATTTTTTGGTACCAAGCAAGTTTGGTTTCGGTGTAGGCGAAGACCTCTCGATACCCCAATTCAAATGCCCGATCTAGTAATGCATTGACAATTGCAGATCCTGCGCCATGTCTACGGTATTGCGGTTGCACGAATACGGCAGCAAGCCATGGACCGCGTTCAGTGGAATCGGGGAGTTCGTCATCAGAAACGAGTGAACCAATTCCGATCAATTTTGTGCCAGATAATGCAGCCACGGTAAATGGGATCGAGTTGGCAAAGTCACCGCGTTTATATAAATTCAGATACCACTGGGCGGTGTCATTTGGGAATGAATCTCGCCATGCTTTTATGCTCCAACGAGCCGCCTCAGCGCGCAGAATGGATTTCTTCGGAATTTGCTCCACAATAATTGGGTCCACTCGCTGATCTTGCCAAACATAGGAGAAAATTTGGGGATGGCAGGCATTGGTTATGTATATCCGCCACCGGCAGATGGAAAGCCGTTCCGGTTGGTGATGGGTCTGCGAACTATGCCGGCGCAGAGCTGGATTGAAGGCGGACCTGAGCTGGCAACGCAGTTAGCGCAGCGCCAACAACTCATTTCAACAAAGCGTGATGTGGTTTTTCGGACACTGCCAAATTATGAATCGCCAAGTTTGCGGTTTGCAGAGATGATCTTGGAAAACTTAATGGAGTTTCATTCAGATCAATATCTGGTTAATCATGATGGAACTATTAAGCATTTAGCATCTGGGTTTGAAGTTAACATCAATGAAGATCATCCTTTCCTGCAACTTGCAAAAGTAATCGGAGAGGATCTTTGCTTAATTTCAAAAGTGAATGATCAATGGCTGTTAACTTCAGCTGCAGTGATATTCCCATCCAGGTGGCAGTTAGCCGCGAAAATTGGCAGGGATCTAGATGAGATTCACGCGCCAGTACCCGGCTATGACAGTTCGTTGCAACCAGCAATGAACCTAACCTTTGATCGACTAACCTCGGAACGTCAGGTTTGGCGGCTTAATTGGGCTCTTCATGCTGACAATGAATTGCACCAGCCCACTGCCGAGCGGGCCAGTGCTGATCCAAGTCAATATTGGTGGCGGACGGAACGTCAAACCCTTACCAAGCTGGCAGATGGGGATCATGTTTTGTTCACTATTAGAAATCGAGCCGAGCCACTCGCCAACTTGTTAGCAGATCCGATCCACGCAGCAGCGTTCGCCGAAACCTTAAGTTCGATGAGTCCTGCAACTATTGAATACAAAGGTTTGAGCCAAGATCATCAAGCAATCGTTGACTATTTAATTAGTCGGTAAATCCTGCAATAACTTTTCAGCCAATTCAATCTCAGCAACTTGCCAGGGAGTTAAATCTTGGCTGGGGTAGTTGTTAACTGAATCAAGAAATGGATCATCAATCAACTTTGTGCCAACTAATTGCTCAATTACCGCTTGGCCACAAAATGGTGAATAAACCGCGTTATATCCACCTTCATGCGTCATTAGAATTCGATTGTTGGAAAACTCTGCCGCTACCTGCATCAATTGCTTGGTTAGCGCGGCATAACCAGTTGAGGTAAGCAGCATTCGCCCCAGTGGATCAAATACACAAGAGTCAAAGCCTGAGGCAACCAGAATCAGTTCTGGTTTGAATTTTCTAAGTGCTGGCACAATTACTCGTTCAAAGGCATGGATGTATCCAGCATTTCCAACACCAGCTGGCAACGGTATGTTCAAATTAGTACCAGTAGCTACCCCATCACCTTGTTCACTTCGAAGACCGCTGTGGTGCGGGTAGAGTCGATCTTGGTGAATTGAGATAGTTAATACTGAAGAGTCTTCATAAAAGATTTCTTGAGTGCCATTGCCGTGATGAACATCCCAGTCAACTACCGCAATGCGCTTAACTCCAAACTGTTGTTGCGCATATTTGACCGCTATCGATCCATTGGCAAACAAGCAGTAGCCCATACCTAAATCAGCTATTGCGTGGTGCCCGGGTGGTCTAACTAAGGCGTAACCATTATCGATTTGGTTTTGATAGATGGTATCTACCATTTGCAGGATTCCGCCAACGCCCAACGTTGCAATCTCAAACGCCCCTTTGCCAAACGGAGTAGTTAGATCGCCCGCATCGCCGCCTAGTCGAGATTCAGATTGCGATTTAATGTAATCAATATGACGCTGGGTGTGGACTAATCGCAACTCATCTTCAGTTGCATACCGAGGCTCAATTCGAACCAAATGTTTGATTAAGCCGGAAACCACTATTAATTCATGAATTCGTCGTTTTGTGTCAGCATGTTCATAATTTTGGTGAGGCTGTAGTCCTCGGGTTGGATCAGCTGGCATGTCTCCTACAAAAGTGCCAGTGTCATGCCAACCAAATACCTCGTGATAAAGATAACCGGTTTTCAGCTTCATTTGGTGATGATCCGTGGATAGGAGTCGGTCACCATGGCAAATGCATAGCCAGCAACGCGGTTTACATAACTTATGTAACCGAGCGTAAATTTGCTACCAGTACCAGAATAGTTACCAGTGAATAAAATGACGAACCAATTAAATAATGCAACCGCAAATATTCCTGGCGTTGCAATGAAGATGACGATGTAATGCGGAATGGCCAATAACCATTTAACTAGCGGTAACCATCGATTCAGCAGCTTACCTTCAGCAATGTCTGGAAAGAAAACCTTTACTTCATTGCTGGCTGAGAAGTTTGGATAATTATCAGTAAGAAATAAGAAATAGGCATTAGTTTTTGAGGCAAACTCCAACATCCCGTGGCTAAAGGCAATGAGCCAGGCTGGATAACTTGTAAAAAAAACAATAGAGAACGCAATTATTATCGGCAGCGGCCCGGAACCTTCGATGGAAGGCACAAGCAGGCTTACGATGATTAATGCTGGAATTGCCAAAATGCCACGGAATAAGGTGGTTAGCCGATTCCGCTTACCAAGTTGAATATTGACCTGGGTTTCAACTTCAGTTCTCATTTTGCCTCACAATCTGGGCATAGCCTAATCGTGTGGACGACTTGTCCGCTTGGCGTGCGGGGAATATGGTTTGGGCATGGCTGATTTTTCCTTCGACATAGTAAGCAAAGCTGACCGCATGGAAGTTGATAACGCGGTAAACCAAGCGGTTCGTGAAATTGCCACTAGGTTTGACTTTAAGAACACTGGTGCGGTCATTGAGTACGCCAATGATCGAATCAAAGTGACCGCTGATACCGAAGAGCGCTGCAAAGCAGCTCTAGATGTGGTTAAGGATAAATGGGTAAAGCGACAGTTGTCGCTAAAACAATTAGACACGACGGAGCCGCAGCTGTCGGGAAAGACTTATTCAATAGTTGCAACGATTAAAGAGGGCATATCAAGTGAGAATGCAAAAAAGGTCAGCAAATTAATCCGAGACGATGGCCCAAAGTCAGTGAAATCCCAGATTCAAGGCGATGAACTTCGAGTTTCAAGCAAGAGTAAAGATGATCTGCAAACCACTATGGCCTTGGTAAAAGCTGCAGATTTTGA
>JBJOHY010000033.1:0-3047 GCA_046047475.1 Actinomycetota bacterium
CAAAGCTGGCAACTGGCATTAAAACTGCAAAGTAGGGACCGAAACTATTGGTTCGATTTCCACCTAACAGCAAAACAATTGCGCCAAGCAGCGGCAGCGCTATCAATAGCCAGAGATTAGCAAATAATCCAGTTGCTACCTGTGATGTAGTAACTGGGCTAATTGCCTCTAGCAGGGTTGGGTATCGCACAGCTCTCCTTGGTTATGCCCGCAACAAATTCGCTTCGTCGATCGAAGCGGTCTTTCTAGTTCGGAAAATTGCCATGATGATGGCCAGACCAATCACAACTTCAGCCGCAGCAACCACCATCACAAAGAACGCAACTACTTGTCCATCAAAATTGCCATTTGCTCTAGCAAACGCAACGAAAGCTAAATTCGCGGCATTTAGCATTAACTCAATTGACATGAACATCACAATGGCATTTCGTCTAACCAAAACACCAACCGCACCTATGGTAAACAGGATCGCCGCCAAGATTACATAATTAGTTACGTCCATCCTGACCTCCTTCAATTACCACATTGCCTTCAGTCAGGTCAGCCACTTGTTGGGTGCCGGATTGATCTGGCTCGCGCACCGAACCTCGAGCTTGTAGTGGAGCTGGCACTGAAGATGGTGCAATAGATCCATCTGGCAATAGTGCTGGTGTATCAACTGCATTGTGTCGCGCATAAACACCGGATGGCGGCAACGGACCTGGATGTTTGCCAGTAAGGGCGTAATCAGCGAATCGAGCCTGCTGCTGTGCTCGCTGACTCAACTTTGGCGTAATTCGCTCCCGATGCGCCAAGACCATTGCACCAACTGCCGCAGTTACTAACAATGCGGCAGTAACTTCTAGCGCTAGTACATATTTGCCGAACATTAAATTTGCAATGGCTTGCACATTACCGCCAGCAAAGGTGGCATCCAACGAATTTCCACTTGGAATTAGCGCACTGCCAATGCTGCTTGTTAATAGCAATCCAAGTCCTACTGCAATTGCAATTGCAGCTGCCCGCTGTCCTCGAAGGGTTTCAGTTAGCGAATCTGACGAATCCACGCCAACAATCATCAGCACGAACAAGAACAACATCATTACCGCGCCGGTATACACAATTATCTGAACCATCCCTAAGAACGGCGCAGAGAGTTGCAGATACAGCACAGCCAGATTGATCATGGTTAGCGCAACAAAGAGTGCCGAGTGAACCGCTCGCTTGGACAACAGCATGCCAAGTGCGCCAGCTACTGAAAGCGTTGCACAAACTACAAAAACTAAACTCATGCTTGCTCGCTCTCGGCTAATTGTTCTGGTGTGGCGCCAGTAACTTTGCCGCTGTAATAATCTCGATCACTCATTCCAGCCACCATCTGATGCGGTGGCCGCGCCATGCCTGGCAACAGCGGTGCTAACAAATCCTGCTTTTCATAAATCAACTTAGCTCGGCTGTCATCGGCTAATTCATATTCATTAGTCATAGTTAGAGCGCGGGTTGGACATGCTTCAATGCATAAGCCGCAAAGAATGCATCGAAGATAGTTAATTTGATAGACCTTGCCGTATCGCTCACCGGGAGAAAACCGAGCTTCATCAGTGTTATCGGCACCTTCGACATAAATTGCATCTGCCGGGCAGGCCCAAGCACACAACTCACAACCGATGCATTTTTCTAAGCCATCTGGATAGCGATTTAGTTGGTGCCTACCATGGAAGCGTGGCTTAGGTGGATAAATATGTTTCTCTTCCGGATATTGCTCGGTGATTGGCTTTCGAAACATCATCGAGAAAGTAAGCCAAAATCCTCTCACCGCTTGTGGGAGTCTAGCCATCGCTACCTCGCTTAGGTTCAATTGCAGATCGCGAATTACCAGTTCGAGCTGCGCTCATTGGTGGAACCGGAAAACTTGATGCTGGTGCATCAGATTCAGCTGCCGGCTTTTTTGACTTTCTAAATTCCATAATTAACGAAATTAACAGCACCGCAGCAACTGGAATTGCCACCCAAGTTAATGCTCGGGAATTCGAGATCAAATCTTCCGAAATTGCGACTCGAGCGCCAGCGACCACAAATACCCAACCAAGTGCCACTGGAATTAATACTTTCCAACCAAAATCCATGAATTGGTCGTATCGCAATCGTGGCAAGGTGCCTCGCAACCAAATGAAGATAAAGAGAAATGCCAAAACTTTGCCAAAGAACCAAACCATTGGCAGCCAACCTTCATTTGCTCCTGGAATTTCCGAGAACGGATATGGTGCTCGCCAGCCGCCCAAAAACAGCGTAGTTGCTAGCGCCGAAACGGTCACCATATTTACATACTCAGCTAGGAAAAACAGCGCGAATTTCAAGGATGAATATTCGGTGTGGAATCCACCAACTAATTCACCTTCTGCTTCAGGTAGATCGAATGGCGCTCGGTTAGTCTCGCCAACCATTGAGGTGGTGTAAATAATGAAAGACGGCAGTAACAAAACCGCATACCAAATTCGCTCCTGCGCAGTCACGATCTCCGATGTTGACATCGAACCGGCATAAAGAAATACTGCGACGAAAGACAATCCCATGGCAATTTCATACGAAACCATCTGAGCTGAAGAGCGAAGTCCGCCCAGCAATGAATAGGTTGAGCCTGATGCCCAGCCAGCTAACACAATGCCATAAATACCAATAGAAGTAACGGCAAGCACATAAAGCACGGAGACTGAGAAGTCAGTTAGCTGAAGTGGGGTTTGGTAACCAAAAATTGAGACCATCGGTCCAAATGGAATTACCGCCATCGCCATGAATGCAGTGGTGACTGAAATTACTGGTGCAAGCAAGAACACAACTTTGGATGCATTCTTCGGAATGATGTCTTCCTTTAACGCCAACTTGAGGCCATCCATCAAACTTTGCAGCAAGCCAAATGGACCTACTCGATTTGGACCCAATCGAAACTGCATTCGAGCCACCACTCGGCGTTCAGCCCAGATGCTAAACAGCACCAGCAGCACCAAAATTACGAATACACCTAACACCTTGATGGTAACTAGCCACCATGGATCTAAACCGAAATCATT
>JBJOHY010000034.1:0-3668 GCA_046047475.1 Actinomycetota bacterium
TAGCTGGCAGCAAAGCACCAGAAGTATTACTCCTTAATGATGATGACTTCACCTTCGCCAAGATCCGTTTAGATCAGCACTCTTGGCAGAACGTAATTTCGCATTTTGGCAAACTAGAAGACACGCTTGCCCGCGGACTTATCTGGGATGCCGCTTGGGATTTAACTCGAGATGCTGAGGGTAGCGCTGGTGATTACGTTGCGTTAGCTCTGAACGGTATGGCCAGCGAGCCGGACTCTTCAACAATTGCCATTGCAGTAAGGAACTTAAAAACTGCAGTTGATCTGTATTCCAAACCAGCAAACCAAACCAAGTATCGCCAGCAGATAGCCAGCAAACTGCTGGAATATGTACTTGCCGCAAAGCCAGGATCAGATCATCAGTTGGCATTTGTTCGTGGCCTTTGTGCGTTTGCTTCACCAAATCAGGGCCTTGAGCAAATTAGTAATTGGTATCACGGCAAAGATGTGCCAGCAGGACTTCAAGTTGATACGGATCTGCGCTGGACGCTGCTAAGTCGAATGGTTCGGCAAGGAATTGCTGCCCATACCGAAATTGAAGCGGAGCTTGCGATTGATAACTCATCAAAAGGACATGAGGAATCAGTTCGACTCAAAGCTGCAATTCCAACCGCTGCCGCAAAATCTGCAGCCTGGAATTCAATTGTGGAGAGTGCAGATGCTTCAAATGCAATTGTGGAAAACACAATTGCTGGCTTTAACGATTATGAAAATCCAGATCTACACAGCGAATTTATCGCCAAATACTTTGCGATGCTGCCAAAGCTGTGGCAGGGAGATCGTGGCTATCACGTCGCCCAAAACATCACGATTGGCTTGTATCCAATGCCATATGTCAGTGACGAATTAGTTAAAGCAACCGAAAACTTTCTAGCGCAGAGCGATGTTGAGCCAAGTGCGAGAAGGTTTGTCAGTGAACAGTTGGCAAACCTAAATCGAGCACTGGCTGCTCGTGCCATTGATCACTAAGCGTTAGTAGTTGCTGAGCTCAGTTGATTTGCTCTTGCCGCGACTTGGTGCCCAGATCAGAATTACTAACACCACAAAAATTCCAACTGGAATGCCAAGGAAGATCAATGCGGCATCGCCGGCGCTCATCAGCGCACCTGGCTCATCACCATCATCTCGCTGCGTGAGGGCGATTGCCGGACTTGCAGAAATTGTCGTAACTAGTGTGGTTAGCGCTGCTAACACCAAGTTTCTTAGTTTCATCACGGGCGGGAGCGTATCAAGAAACCCGGAATCTGCCCTACGATTAGGTAGGCAGGGGGTAAATGATGGCTGATTTAATTGAGCAAATTGTTGAGAGCACGCCACTGCAACTACTTACTTTGGTAATCAGCGCGGTTTTATTAGATCTTGTAATTCGCCGCCTAGTTCGCCGCGCAGTAAAGCGCGCGATTGCTAGAGCTGATGCCAGGCGCGAAGAAATTGAACCTGTTGGTGCATCTACAGCTCAGCTATCAGTGCTGCGAGTAAGTGAGCGAACCCGGCAGCGAGCCCAAGCCATCGGTTCGCTGTTTACCGCAATTACTTCGCTAATTATTTGGATTGCCACTTTGGTGTTAGCACTGCAAATATTGGGCTTTGATCTATTACCGCTAATTGCTTCAGCAGGATTTGTTGGTGCGGCGTTTTCGTTTGGTGCGCAGCACTCAATTAGAGACATCTTGAGCGGTGTCTCAATTATTTTGGAAGATGAGTTTGGCATCGGCGATTATGTTGACGTTGGACCTGCTGTTGGCACGGTACTAGAAGTTGGACTTAGAACCACTAGATTGCGCGATGCAGCAGGCGTTATCTGGCATGTTAGAAATGGTGAGATAACTAGAGTTGCAAATCGCTCGCAAGGCTGGATGCTGGCAACTGTTGATCTGCCAGTTGGAATTGATACTGATCTAGCTCGCGTGCGCGATGTGGTGGAGCAAGTTGGTGCCAAAATGACTTCCGATACCAGAATTAGCAATTGGTTGTTGGGTCGGATTAATTACGCTGGCGTTGAGTCAGTTTCATCTGATGCCATGGTGATTCGAATCTCAGCTAGAACTGTGCCTGATGGAACCACCAATGTGGCGCGAGCGCTGCGAGAAGAGCTAACAAAAGCCTTGCTACAAAGTGGCATCGCACTCTCCCATGGCAGCACGCCAGATTCCAACCCATCTCCTGCCTAAATTCGCGTAAATTTCAAATCAGCGGGACACTTAAGCCATGCGTATTCCCTGTGCGGCAGATCTGCCGGTGTTTAAAACCCAATCAGGTGAACCAGCGCTGTGTTTAGTAACTGGCGCGACCGGTTATATCGGTGGCAGATTAATTCGTGAACTATTACTACACGGCTATCGAGTGCGAGTACTGGCTCGCGGCGCGGATCGACTAAAAGACCACGAATGGATATCTTCCGTCGAAGTAATTGATGGCGATGCTCGCGATGAAGCAACGCTACAGCGAGCACTAGTTGGCGTTGATGTCGCCTACTACATGCTTCATGCACTCATGAGCACTAGCAATTTTGAACAAGAAGAAAACCAAACTGCGCAGTTGTTCGCCAAAATCGCGAAAGCAAATAACATCAAACGAATTGTCTATCTTGGCGGCTTAGCGCCAGCACATCAAGAGCTATCTAAGCATTTAAGGTCCCGAGTTGAAACGGGAAAGATCTTGCGCGAATCGGGCGTGCCCACAATTGAGCTGCGCGCGGGTGTAGTAATTGGTTCTGGTTCAGCATCATTTGAGATGCTGCGTTATCTAACTGAGCGGTTACCGGCAATGATCACCCCAAAGTGGGTGAACACCAGAATTCAACCAATTGCAGTACGAGACGTGCTGCGATATTTAGTTGGTTCCGCATCATTAGATGCCAGCATCTCTGGTGCCTTTGATATTGGCGGACCTGATGTCTTCACTTATCGCGAGATGATGCAGGCGTATGCCAAGGCGGCGGGCTTAAGAAAACGAATAATTGTGCCGGTGCCAGTTCTAACCCCAAATCTTTCCTCTGGCTGGGTTGGGTTAGTTACTCCCGTGCCGTTAACGCTAGCTCGCCGATTGGTTGAGAGCTTGCGAAATGAAGTGGTTTGTAAAGATGATGAGATTCGAAAACTAATTCCAGATCCACCAGGTGGCTTAACTAAATTTCATGATGCTGTTGAGTTGGCGCTCACTCGAATTAAAGAAGCAGATGTCACCACCAGATGGAGCAATGCCTCAATTCCAGGGGCGCCAGCCGAGCCACTGCCAACAGATCCAGATTGGGCTGGCGGAACCCTTTATACCGATATTCGCACGGTGGAATCAGATTTACCGCCAGAAAAAGTTTGGCCGGAAATCGAACGCATTGGTGGCGACAATGGCTATCACAGCGCAACTTGGGCTTGGGAAGCACGCGGATTGCTAGATCGAATCGTTGGTGGCGCAGGACTTAGACGGGGCAGACGTGATCCAGAACATTTGCGGGAAGGTGATGCGTTGGACTTCTGGCGAGTTGAAGCAATTGACCGGCCCAGATTGCTTCGACTTCGAGCTGAGATGAAACTGCCTGGACTTGCTTGGTTGGAATTTAATCTCGAGCCAACAGCAACTGGTTCAAAACTAACGCAGCGCGCACTATTTGCGCCAAAAGGTTTGTTTGGCCACCTTTATTGGTGGAGT
>JBJOHY010000035.1:0-11753 GCA_046047475.1 Actinomycetota bacterium
GCGCTCAGTTTGATCCAGCAGCACTTTTCGAATACGAACCACAGCTGGTGTGACCTCGACACATTCGTCTTCTCGGCAAAACTCCAGCGCTTGCTCCATGTTCAGTCGCTTTGGTGGGATCAGCCGTTCAGCATCATCTGAACCGGCAGCTCGCATATTGGTTAATTTCTTCTCGCGAACTGCATTTACATCCATATCTTCAGCGCGGGCATTCTCGCCAACAATCATGCCTTCATAAACTTCCATACCAGGCTCGACAAATATGGTGCCGCGTTCTTGAAGTGAAAAGATCGCATATGAAGTAACCACACCACGTCGATCTGAAACTAAAGAACCAGTTGGTCGGAATTTGATCTCGCCATGCCACGCTTCGTAGCCATCAAAAACGTGATGCAATAAGCCAGTGCCGCGAGTTTCAGTAAGAAATTCGGTTCTAAAACCAATCAGACCACGAGATGGCACCCGATAATCCATTCGCATCCAGCCAGAGCCATGGTTAACCATCTGCTCCATGCGACCCTTGCGAAGCGCCATTAATTGGGTGATGACACCAAGGTATTCCTCCGGAGCATCAATAGTTAGTCGCTCCATAGGTTCGTGGAGTTTGCCATCAACCATTTTGGTTACCACTTGTGGTTTTCCAACGGTTAGTTCAAATCCTTCTCGTCGCATCATTTCCACTAGGACAGCAAGCTGTAACTCACCACGTCCTTGAACTTCCCAAGTATCAGATCTTTCAGTATTTAATACTCGTAGCGAAACGTTTCCAATTAATTCCGAATCAAGTCGGTTCTTAACTAAGCGCGCCGTTAGCTTGGTGCCTGACTGACCAGCAAGAGGCGAAGAGTTAACTCCGATTGTCATCGAAATACTTGGTTCATCAACCGTAATTAATGGCAATGCAATTGGATTTTCGGCATCAGCCAGGGTTTCACCAAGCGTAATGTCTTCGATTCCCGCAATCGCAATAATGTCACCAGGACCTGCAGTTTCAGCTGGCACACGCTCTAGGGCATCATTCATTAATAATTCAGAAACCCTTACCTTGGCAATAGATCCATCTGCTTTTATCCAAGCAACAGTTTGGCCACGCTTAATGTTTCCTTCGCGGACTCGACAAATAGCAAGTCTGCCTAAATATGGTGAGGAATCTAAATTCGTTACATGAGCTTGTAATGGTGCGCCTTCGTGATAGACCGGAGCTGGAATTGTATTGAAAATGGTATCAAACAAGACATCAAGATTTTCTTGATCTGGCATTCCACCATCGGCAGGTCGAGCTAGTGATGCCTTACCTGCTTTTGCTGAAGCATAAATAATTGGAAATTCAATTTGTGCTTCAGAAGCATCAAGATCAAGAAACAATTCATAAGCTTCATCAACAACTTCTTTGATGCGAGCATCAGGTCGATCAACTTTGTTGATCACCAAAATAACCGGCAAGTTCTTTTGCAGTGCTTTTCGCAATACGAATCGAGTCTGGGGGAGCGGACCTTCAGATGCATCTACTAAAAGCAGCACACCATCAACCATTTCCAGACCACGCTCCACTTCACCACCAAAATCTGCGTGCCCAGGCGTATCAATAATGTTGACGATTCGATCACCGCGTTTCACTGCAGTGTTTTTAGCCAGAATGGTAATTCCCTTTTCGCGCTCTAGATCATTTGAATCCATGATTCGATCTTGACCTTCAGCTTGGTCTTTGTGTGCGGCAAACGCACCAGATTGCCAGAGCATGGCATCAACCAAAGTGGTCTTTCCGTGATCCACGTGGGCGATAATTGCGATATTGCGCAATTCGTCGCGGGACTTTATCGGTAGGTTGGTTAAGTGATTGCTCATAGTTTTTAAGGCAGAAATCTGCCTAGCCCTTCTAAGAATTGAAAATTAGGACGCGAGCCTATCTTGAGCGTGAAGCTAACAGCAGCAAGGTGCCATACATTGCCGAAAAGCCAAATCCGACCGCCGCATAAGCGATGCTGAACCAATTCAACTCAGCTGGAATAGCCAAGGTAAGGATGCCAAGACCGCCAGCGGCAATCAGCATTACTTTGGCAGACCGAGTAACACCAGCATCGGGTGCAGCACTGACTACCACATACATGTTTCCAGTGAGTGCGATTAAAGTCACTCCAATCATTCGCATTGACCATACCAACTCGGGATTTGATTCCAATGCCAGTAGCTCAAGGAAAAAGTCAGGCAGTAAAAGTAATAGAACCGCACTTAATCCAAAGACAGTAGCGCCCGTCTTCAACGTTAATCTCATTCTGCCGATTAGATTCATTTCTCCCCCGAATTACTAACTAGACTAACCTTAACCTGACAGGAGCGGGATGTGAATTCTTACGTTGAGGCATTGCGTGAGCAGCCAGAAGTTAACGTAATGATGGTGTGTTTAGGAAACATTTGTCGCTCCCCAATGGCCGCCGCGGTGCTCGCAAATCGCAGCTTGGAAATTGTTAAGCCGAAAATTGTTGTTTCTAGCTCGGGAACTGGCTCATGGCATATCGGTGAAGGACCAAATCTAAAATCTAAACAGGTTTGGGAAGAATCTGGGTATCAGTATGACCACACCGTGCAACAGTTTCACACTCAAATGTTTAACTCTCAAGATTTGCTGTTAGTTATGGACCGATCAAATTATGAGAATGTGATCAAGTTAAGTAATTCTGATGACGATAAGCGCAAAGTATATTTCTTGCGTCAATTTGATCCGGCGCTTAATTCGTTAGATCCATACATTGATTACAAGAATCTAGAAGTTCCGGATCCATATTATGAACCCATTGACGCATATCGAAAAGTTTTGGCGATGGTAGAAAGTTCAATTACTGGGCTGTTGGATGTTTTAGTAGGTAGGAAATAAATTGGTATTTCCAATTTGGCTAGTTGGCGTCGCCGTTCTATTTATTGCCATGTATCTAGCGGGCAGTTGGTGGCAGGAATCTGCAATAGGAATTCCAGATGCAGGTCCAGTAATTCATCTACTGTCACCAACTGCTGAATATTTAGCAGCAGCAGCTGGAGTTTTTACGTTGTCTTATCTATTGCAAATATTGTTGTTTCTCCCTGCGGAGAATCGCCAGGAGCTTTCTCCAGTAGCAATTAGGTTGCGTCGTCGCGCGGCTGCAGTCTCATTTATTTGGTCCGGTATGAGTCTGATTGCATCACAAGCATTACTGGTCAAAATTCTTGGTATTTCCGCTACTAGATTTTTCTCAATAGAAATATTCGTTACCTATGCGTGGGAGTTATCTGTAGTTAGAGCATTAGTGCTAACTGGAGCACTAGCTTTTGGCGGTGGCGTGCTGCTACTGACAACAAGAACTGTAAACACTTTGGGTTTTGTTGCAGTTGCAACACTAATTGGTGCCACTTTTTCGGCACTAACCGCACATGCTGCTGGCGTAAGTGGTCACGCATTAGCTACCACTACTGGTTTTTTCCATGTCATCGGAATGAGCCTCTGGCTGGCCGGCTTAATCGGACTTTATCGCCATTTAAATTCATCGAGAGTCATTTTGCGCAAATTTGCCGTTGATCGATTTGGCAAACTCGCAACGGTGGCGGTGGCAGTGGTAATCATTTCTGGCCTTGGCAACACCGTTACGCGGATGGATTCCATAAATCAAATTTGGAATACGAGTTATGGCCAATTAATACTAGTTAAATTAAGCCTCACTTTGGCAGCAGTTATTCTGGCAAGCTTTGCTCGTGCACGATTAGTCTCAGAATCAACGGTGGCAATTAAAGTACTAGCGTTAGAGATTGCTTTTGTAACTTTTGTTTTAGCAATTGCTTCAGTTGCGGCAAATACCGCTTTCCCTAAATCAGCTTCATCAGCAAATACTTTGATTGAGCAATTAACCGGCTATCCAGAGCCAGCAAATCTAAATTGGATTAGAGCATTTACGTCATTCACGCCAGATGTTTTGACCATTACCGTTGGGCTTACGGCAATATTGCTTTATTTGCGAGGCGTACTCATACTGCGCCAACGCGGGGATAGTTGGTCGGCGCTTAAAACTACTTCTTGGGTTAGTGGTGTTTTGGTTGGTATGTTTGTCACAAACACTGAGATCAGTCGATATGCCTTGGTCTCGATGAGCGCACACATGACTCAGCACATGGCGCTTGGCATGATGGTTCCAATCTTGTTGGTATTAGGTGGTCCAATAACTTTGGCCCTTCGAGCCTTAAAACCAACGCAACATGATTTGCTCGGACCGCGAGAGTGGATCACCCTTGTGTTGCAGAGCCGATATAGCAAGTTGATTACGCACCCGTTGGTTGCGTTAACCATATATAGCGGTTCAATTTTTGTGGTCTACTTTTCGTCATTGATGACATTTTTGATGTCGAGTCATTTAGGGCATGTCTTAATGCATGTTCACTTTGTTTTATCTGGATATCTATTCTTTTGGTTGATTATCGGCACTGATTTCCAGCCAAGGAATATTGGACACCCTTTTAAATTGTTGCTGGTACTTATGTCGATGGTGATTCACGCAATATTTGGCTTAATTTTGATGCAGAGTAATTCACTTGTTGGCGGAGGATGGTTTGGCAAAGTTGCACCCGTTTGGCTAACTGATCCAATCGCAGATCAACAACTGGCTGGTTCTATCGCATGGAGTTTTGGCGAGCTTCCGATGCTATTGGTATTTATAGCCCTTGGCGTTCAGTGGGCAAAATCAGATCGACAACAAGCTGCAAGGCTGGATCGTCAGGCAGATATATATGGTGACCAAGAGCGCATTGCTTATAACGAGATGTTGAGCAAACTAAATAAACAGGGCGGCAAGGAATAATCCTTACCGCCCTGTTTTCTAATTAATTAAGCTGCGATGCTTACTTCGCGTCGCTTTGAGTTCCAAATTGCAACCACGATGATCACAACTGCAACTGCAGCAATGGTCATTCTAAGTGCCGTATTTGGTTCTGCCGCTAGCGTTAGTGAGATTACAACTGGTGCAATCAATACTGAAACTAGGTTCATCACCTTGATCAGTGGGTTAATTGCTGGACCTGCAGTGTCCTTAAATGGATCACCTACGGTGTCACCAATAACTGTCGCCGCATGAGCCTGTGATCCCTTGCCGCCGTGGACACCATCTTCAACTAGTTTCTTGGCGTTATCCCAAGCACCACCAGAGTTAGATAGGAACACTGCCATCAAGGTGCCAGCACCAATTGCGCCAGCAAGATAAGAAGCAAGAGCCCCAACACCAAGACCGAAACCAACGGCAATTGGTGCCAACACTGCGAGCAAACCAGGTGTTACTAACTCACGAAGTGAATCTTTGGTGCAGATATCAACTACGCGACCGTATTCTGGACGCTCAGTGCCGTTCATGATGCCAGGGCGAGTCGCGAACTGATTTCGCACCTCGAATACCACCGCACCAGCCGCACGAGAAACGGCATTAACGGCAAGAGCTGAGAACAAGAACACTACAGATGCGCCAATTAGTAGACCAAATAGTGAGTTCGGCTTAGTAACGTTGAAGGCATCAAGCAGATCAAATTGAGCACCTAGCTCATCTACTGCCTGAATGATGGCATCGCGATATGCACCAAATAGTGCGGTAGCAGCAAGAACTGCAGTTGCAATCGCAATACCTTTAGTAATCGCCTTAGTGGTATTACCAACTGCATCAAGTTCAGTCAGAATCTGAGCAGCTTCACCATGAACGTCACCAGACATTTCGGCAATACCTTGCGCATTATCGCTAACTGGACCAAAGGTATCCATAGCCACAATTACACCAACTGTGGTTAGCAAACCAGTTCCTGCAAGTGCGATTGCAAATAGTGATAGCGCAATTGAGGCACCACCTAGCAGGAATGCGCCATAAACTGCAGCACCAATAATTACTGCAGTGATAACTGCGGATTCCAAACCAATTGCAATACCTGAAAGCACAACTGTTGCCGGACCAGTAAGTGAAGTCTTACCAATATCCTGAACTGGCTTCTTGTCAGTTCCGGTGTAGTAACCAGTCACTCGCAAAATGATTGCGGCAAGTGCAATACCAAGGATTACTGAAACGGTAGCGATCAATCTTGGATCACCATCAAGCGTTGTAATTTCTGCTGATACCCCAGCAAATTCTGCAAAGCTAGCTGGGAGATAAACATAGGCAGCAATAGTTGAAAGTGTTGCAGAGATTGCTGCCGAGATAGCGAAACCACGGTTAATTGCTTTTAGACCATTCTCGCCCTGTCGTGGCTTAGTGATGAACACACCGATTACTGCGGTGATTACACCAATTGCTGGAATGATTAGTGGGAAGACTAAACCTTCAACACCAAACGCAACTTTGCCCAAGATAAGTGCAGCTACCAACGTAACGGCATAAGACTCAAACAAGTCAGCTGCCATGCCGGCGCAGTCACCTACGTTGTCACCAACGTTATCGGCAATTGTTGCAGCGTTGCGTGGATCGTCCTCAGGAATACCTTGTTCAACTTTTCCAACCAGGTCAGCACCGACGTCAGCAGCTTTAGTAAAAATACCGCCACCAACACGCATGAACATGGCAACCATAGCTGCACCAAAACCAAAACCTTCAAGAACTTTGGCGGCATCACCTTGATAGATCAGCACTACAACGGCAGCTCCTAGCAAACCAAGACCAACAGTTGCCATACCAACCGCACCACCAGTTCGGAAAGCTACGCGAGTTGCTTGGTCAATTCCACTGTCTTTGGCTGCAGCAGCAACGCGAACGTTTGCCTTTACTGCAAGGGACATACCGAAGTAACCAATGAATGCCGAGAACAGCGCGCCAAGTACGAAGAAAATAGAACGACCAATACGAACATCAGTTGTTCCGGGCAATACAAAAAGCAGACCAAAAATTAGTACGACGAAAATTGCTAAGGTCTTAAACTGTCGGGCTAGGTATGCCGCAGCACCTTCTTGCACCGCTTTGGCAATTTCTTGCATTTTTGGTGTTCCCTCGCCGAAAGCTAATACTTCTCGGCGGAAGACCACTGCCATTACCAGCGCTAGTGCTGAGATAACTGCAACTACCAAAACCAGAGTTTGGTTACTGCCAGAAATCACCAGATCACTGGTGGAAGCGGCAGTCAGGGTCGAGCGAAACATGTTCCTCCTTGGAAGGCCAACGAAATTGGTCGAAGGCCTGACGTCCACTTGGCTGCGCCAAGGGTGCGTAGGGGTGGCAGTCTAGCCAGTGGGGCGGCTCCCTCAGCGTTACCTACAAGTTGGCTAGTTGGCGTATCGTGTGGGCTGATTATTAGGAGCAGATTTGGCGATTCAGCCCCAATACAAAGTAGTGGCAGCAGTAGCAGATGCGCTGGCTGACTTTGTTGGGACAAACCTCATTGTGGCCTGCAGTGGTGGACCAGATTCCGTCTCACTTGCCTTCGCGGCAGCTGAACTTGCACCGAAACAGAATTGGAAACTGAATGTAGTCATTGTTGATCATCAGTGGAGTGAGCTGTCAGCAGCGAATGCGCAGTTTGCCAAAGATCAACTAGTTGCTCATGGCATCACAAATGTTGAAATTGTGGTGGCAGATCCAACACCAGCAGAGAATCGTGAAGCTGCAGCAAGAGATATTCGTTATGAAATTCTTAAAACTAAAAGTGCAGCGTTAAATGATTGTCCGGTTTTGTTAGGTCATACCAAAGATGACCAAGCCGAAACGGTCTTAATGAGATTAGTTCGTGGCTCTGGAAGTAAAGCGCTTGCTGGCATGAGCCCTGTTCGCGATGTATTCATTAGACCATTGTTATCGCTAAGCCGAACTGAAGTTCATGCTGCAATTCCAGAAACCTTTTCGGTTATTGATGATCCAGCCAATCAAGACGATAGTTATTTGCGAGTTCGAGTTCGAAAATCCATCTTGCCGACAATGCGAAAAGATCTTGGTGAAGATGTGGTTGACGGGCTCTACCGATCAGCAGAGCTATTACGGGTAGACAGTGATTATTTTGATCAAGAAACCACACAAAAATATCAAGATGCTTTAGTGGAATCAGATTTAGATGTCAGCCGGTTAACACCATTACACACTGCGATTCGAACTCGAGTGATCCAGCTGTGGCTGATTAATGCTGGGGTACCGAGTGGAAGTCTGCATCAAATCCATATTAAAACCGTAGATGAGTTAGTTTCGAACTGGCATGGCCAAAAAGAAATTAATCTGCCAGGCGGGTTTGAGGTGAAACGAAGTTCAAACAGGCTTAGTATCTCGCACTAACCGGGAGGGTGAATGGAATCAGCACAGGTAAAGAGCGAACTAACCAGCGTTCTTTTAACAGAGGCACAAATTTTGGCAAGGCTAAAAGAGCTTGCGACAAATGTTGAAGCGGATTATGACGGCAAGGATTTATTGCTGGTCGGCGTACTAAAAGGTGCTGTGGTGTTAATGGCTGATTTCATCAGATGTTTAAGTCGACATGCGGATACCGATTGGATGGCCGTTTCATCTTATGGATCGGGAACTAAATCCAGTGGCGTAGTTAGAATTAACAAAGACTTAGATCAAGATGTTATTGGGCGAGACGTTTTAATTGTGGAAGACATTATTGATAGTGGCCTTACCCTCAACTGGTTAGTTTCCAATCTGCGTTCGCGTGGTGCTCGAAGTGTTGAAGTGCTCACGTTGCTGCGAAAGCCTGATGCTGCGAAAGTTTCGGTAGCCGTGAAATACGTAGGCTTTGATATCCCAAACGACTTCGTGGTGGGCTACGGCTTGGATTTTGCCGAGAAATATCGCAATTTGCGAGATGTTGCGGTGCTCGCCCCTCACATGTACTCCTAAGGGTGCCGACCTTAAATAGGTGGATTACGGTTAGCCGTTAATCGGATAGGTTGACCAGATAGCAGAGGTTGGCAGAAGTTGACTGAGAAAAAGCCGGAAAAGAAAAAGCGAACCCGTCGAGGTGCGCTGCTCTGGATCTTGGTTGGCACCTCACTTTTGCTTATCGGGAGCAACTTGGTCTCGCAGGCTACCGGCCCTACTCGAATTGATACTGGCGAAGCCCTTTCGTTGATTAGAGGGAATCAAGTAGAAAGTGCGGTAATTGTTGATCGGGATCAGCGTTTAGAACTTAAGCTGAAAGATGGCAGATCGGCAATAACTGATTTTGTAACTGGCCAAGGCTTAGAACTTCAGAAGGAACTGCAACTTCAAGCAGAAGTCGGCCGATTGGCAGATGGATACACCGTAAAAGTTCCGTCACAAAACATTTTAGTTTCACTATTACTCTCATTACTACCAATTGCCCTAATTATTTTCTTGCTTTTCTTCTTTATGAATCGAATGCAAGGTGGCGGACGACTCATGAACTTTGGTAAGAGTCGTGCTAAACAAATTACCAAAGACATGCCAAAAACAACTTTTGCGGACGTTGCTGGTGCTGATGAGGCCGTTGAAGAGTTACGTGAGATTAAAGACTTTCTAGCTAACGCAGATCGATTTAAAAAGATGGGTGCCAAGATTCCGAAAGGTGTGTTGCTTTATGGCCCACCTGGAACTGGAAAAACACTTTTGGCAAGGGCAGTTGCTGGCGAAGCGGGCGTACCATTCTTTTCCATCTCTGGTTCTGATTTTGTTGAAATGTTTGTTGGTGTTGGCGCCAGCCGAGTAAGAGATTTATTTGAGCAAGCCAAAGCAAACGCACCCGCAATTATTTTTATTGATGAGATTGATGCTGTTGGTCGGCAACGTGGTGCCGGTTTAGGTGGTGGGCATGATGAGCGAGAACAAACTCTGAACCAAATGTTGGTTGAGATGGATGGGTTTGACGATAAAGGCACTGTCATCATGATTGCTGCAACCAACCGTCCAGATATTTTGGATCCAGCTTTACTTCGACCTGGCAGATTCGATCGACAAATTGCGGTAGAGCGACCTGATCTAGCTGGCCGAGAACAAATACTTAAAGTTCACGCCAAAGATAAACCTTTAGCTGATGATGTTGATTTATTAGCAGTTGCCAGACGGACACCAGGTTTCACTGGCGCAGATTTGGCAAATGTTTTGAATGAAGCAGCGCTGCTTGGTGCCAGAACTAATCAAGAAAAAGTTACGAATGATTTACTTGACGAAGCAATAGATCGAGTTATGGCAGGACCACAAAAACGCAATCGGCTAATGGATCACAAAGAACGCTTAGTTACGGCATATCATGAAGGTGGACATGCTTTAGTAGCGGCAGCGCTACCTACTAGTGATCCAGTGCATAAGGTCACCATCATGCCGCGAGGTCGTGCCCTTGGTTACACCATGGTATTGCCGGATCAAGAGAAATATTCAACAACTCGAAATGAAATGCTAGATAAATTGGCTTATATGCTCGGCGGTCGTGCTGCGGAGGAAATGGTTTTCCATGATCCAACCACTGGCGCAAGTAATGATATTGAGAAAGCGACATCATTAGCTCGTGCGATGGTGACGCAATATGGCATGACCGAGCGGCTGGGTGCGATTAAGTATGGGCGTGATGGCGCAGATCCGTTCTTTGGTCGCGAATTCACGCAACACCGCGATTACTCAGAAGAGATTGCTGCGGCAATTGATGATGAAGTGAGATCACTAATTGAATCAGCACACCATGAGGCCTATGAAATATTGAGTGAAAATCGCCCTGTACTAGATGCGCTTGTCGTTGCCCTGATGGAAAAAGAAACCTTGGATAAAGCCGAAGTTGCTGAAATCTTTAAGCCCTTGATTCGCCGAGAGCATAGAGCTGCTTGGACTGGAAGTGAAAAACGAATTCCAAGCAAGTTGCCACCAGTTGAAGTGCCAACTAAAGCTGACTTAAATGGATCGGCTCCTGCGAGCGCAAATGAATAATGAGAAGCCAATTACTACCGGCATTGATACTGAACGAATTGAACGTGCCGTAACCGAATTGCTGCTAGCGATTGGAGAAGATCCAACTAGAGATGGACTACGTGATACTCCGGCAAGAGTAGCTAGGGCATATCAAGAAATATTTGGTGGCATCAATCAAGATCCAGTCGAAGTACTTACTACCAATTTTGATTTAGGCCATGAAGAATTGGTTATGGTGAAAGACATTGAAGTTTATTCAGTATGCGAACACCATTTATTGCCGTTTTTTGGCGTAGCACACGTGGGTTATCTTCCAGGATTTGGTGGGAAGATAACAGGTCTTTCGAAATTAGCACGTGTAGTAGATATTTTCGCTAAGCGACCACAAGTACAAGAACGACTAACCACACAGATTGCTGATGCAATCGAAGCTGCGCTACAACCTGCAGGCGTAATTGTGGTTCTTGAGGCAGAGCACTTATGCATGTCAATGCGTGGCGTGAAAAAAACCGCAGCACGCACCATAACTAGTACGGCAAGAGGCAAGCTGAAGGACGAGCCTTCCCGTTCAGAAGTTATGAATCTAATTCGAAATTCATAATTTTCATGAATTCAGTTTTAGGCCTACCAGATGAGTTAGCAAGTCTTGACCGAACCCTAATCTTTGGCATTTTGAATGTGACACCTGATTCATTTTCTGATGGTGGCAAGTATCTAAACATTGAAACAGCTGTGGCACATGCCAAAGACATGGTGGCGCAAGGTGCGGACATAATTGATATTGGTGGGGAATCAACTCGTCCTGGCGCAGAACGAATTTCAATTGAAGAGGAACTGAGCCGAGTAATCAATGTAATTAGAGAGGTAAGTCAATTTGCATGTGTTTCAGTTGACACTATGCGGGCTGAAGTTGCGGTTGCAGCAATCGAT
>JBJOHY010000036.1:0-10491 GCA_046047475.1 Actinomycetota bacterium
ATTCGCCCCGTGAATAAACCAAAGCCAGGGGCTACCAGCCAGGCGGTGCTGCGCAATTTCAGCATCATTGCCCATATTGACCATGGCAAGTCCACCCTAGCCGATCGGATGCTGCAGCTAACCGGAGTGGTGGAAGCGCGGCAGATGCGAGAGCAATATCTAGATCGCATGGATATTGAGCGCGAGCGGGGCATCACCATCAAATCCCAAGCGGTGCGGCTGCCTTGGGTGGGACGAGATGGCGCGGACTATGTGTTGAACATGATTGATACGCCAGGACATGTTGATTTCACTTACGAAGTTTCTCGATCACTGGCCGCATGTGAAGGTGCAATTTTATTGGTTGATGCAGCACAAGGAATTGAAGCGCAGACGCTGGCGAATTTATACCTAGCTTTAGCGAATGATATGCAGATCATTCCGGTGCTAAACAAGATTGATCTGCCAAGTGCGCAACCGGAAAAATACGCGCAAGAGTTAGCAAAAATTATTGGCTGTGATCCAAGTGATGTTTTGCGAGTTAGTGCAAAAACTGGCGAGGGCGTAACTGATTTATTGCATGCAATTGTGGAACAAGTCCCGGCACCAAAAGGTGATCCTGCCGCGCCAGCCAGAGCGTTGATCTTCGATTCGGTTTATGACGTTTATCGTGGCGTAGTTACTTATGTTCGAGTCGTTGATGGTGCCATCAAATCGCGTGAGCGAATTTTGATGATGTCAACAAATGAAACACATGAGTTGCTGGAAGTCGGTGTGATCTCGCCAGAACCAACAGCAGCTGATGGTTTAGTGGCTGGTGAAGTTGGTTACCTAATTACTGGTGTTAAAGATGTTCGGCAATCAAAAGTTGGTGACACGGTCACCCTCTCGGCAAAACCAGCTGCTCAACCACTTGGTGGTTATCAGGAGCCCAAGCCCATGGTTTTCTCTGGGCTTTATCCAATGGACGGCTCGGATTATCCAGCGCTTCGAGATGCGTTAGACAAATTGAAATTAAATGATGCCGCGCTGGCTTATGAACCAGAGACCTCCGCGGCACTAGGGTTTGGTTTTCGTTGCGGCTTTCTTGGTTTACTTCATTTAGAGATTGTTCGGGAGCGGTTGTCCCGCGAATTTAATTTAGATCTAATCTCAACGGCACCAAACGTGATTTATCGAGTTCAGATGGATGATGGCTCCGAACTTATCGTGACCAATCCAAGTGAATATCCAAGCGGGAAAGTTGCGATGGTGTTTGAGCCGATGGTTCGAGCCACCATTATTTCGCCGTCTGAATTTATTGGTGCCATTATGGAATTATGCCAATCTAGACGAGGCAATTTACTTGGCATGGATTACTTATCCGAAGAACGCGTTGAGATGCGTTATGAATTGCCGCTGGCAGAAATTGCCTTTGATTTCTTTGATTCGCTCAAATCTCGCACCCGTGGCTATGCGTCACTTGATTATGAATTCACCACGGAGAAATCTGCTGATTTAGTGAAAGTAGATATCTTGCTTCATGGCGATGCGGTAGATGCATTCTCGGCAATTGTGCATAAAGACAAGGCGTATAACTATGGCGTCCAGATTGCCTCAAAGCTGCGTGAGTTAATTCCGCGGCAGCAATTTGAAGTGCCAATTCAAGCGGCCATTGGCTCTCGGATCATTGCTCGAGAGACTATTCGGGCAATTCGAAAAGATGTGTTGGCAAAATGCTACGGTGGTGACATCACCCGAAAGCGAAAACTGCTGGAGAAGCAGAAAGAGGGTAAGAAGCGCATGAAGATGGTGGGGAAGGTGGAAGTGCCACAGGAGGCCTTCATAGCAGCCTTAGCCACGAATAATGGTGAGGCAAAAGCAACAAAAAACTGATTCACCCACTTTCCCTACTGCCCAGTTACCCCTACTCTCGCCCCAACTGTTATCCAGGAGGCCGAGATGACCATCACCGGAGATCTGAACGTAAAGATTCCAACCCCGCAGCTCTCAGTTGCGCATATGTTTGTGAATCGAGTTAAAACCAGTCCTGACACGGTTGCATTCTGGCAACCCACAGATCCAGGCTGGAAGAAATACACCTGGCGCGACTTAGATCAACAGGTGCGTGCCTATGCTGCCGGACTTATTTCACTTGGCGTGATTGATAACGATCGAGTCGCAATTGCATCAAATACTCGATACGAGTGGATGGCGGCTGACTTCGCCATTCTGCTAGCCGGAGCGGCAACTACAACGGTTTATCCAACAACGGGAATTGAAGATGCGGCATACATCATTGCCGATTCAGGTTCGATTGTTATCTTTGCTGAAAATCAAGAACAGGTTGACAAGTATTTGGCAATTAAGGCTAGAACTCCTCGGGTCAAAAACATTGTGGTGTTTGACGGTCAAGGTGATGGCGACTTTGTGATTAGTTTGGCTGAGCTTGGTGCTCGCGGAAAGCGACTATTGGAGTCAAATCCAACCGTGGTTAATGATCACATTGCTCGGATCAACGGTGATACGTTGGCTACATTGATTTATACCTCAGGCACCACTGGTAAGCCTAAAGGTGTGGAGTTGATGCATAAAGGATTTACGTACCAAGCAGCATCAATTGAATCACTTGGGATTTTGACTGACCAAGATGTGCAGTTGCTGTGGCTGCCATTAGCTCACTCGTTTGGCAAAGTGCTTTCCGTGCTGCATTTGCAAATTGGCTTCCAAACTGCAATTGATGGTCGAGTGCCAAAAATTGTGGAGAACCTAGGTGATGTAAAGCCAACCTTCATGGCCGCAGTACCTAGAATCTTTGAAAAAGTTCATGCCAAAGTCACCGCTGATGTGGCACATGAAGGTGGCGCGAAAGCGAAAATTTTCAATTGGGCGTTCAAAGTTGGAACTAAAGCAGCGTTATCTGGTGATTTAGACAACGGAAAGAAATCACCGGCATACAAGATTGCCGAAAAATTAGTTTTCCATAAACTGCACGCACGATTTGGTGGTCGCATTCGTTATTTCATCTCTGGCGCAGCGGCGTTATCAACTGAGATCAACACTTGGTTTGCCGCAGCAGATCTAAAGATTTTGGAAGGCTGGGGGCTAACTGAATCTGGTCCGGCAACTGCAATGTCTCGACCATGGGAAACGGCGATTGGCTATGTGGGAGAGCCGTTCCCTGGCACGCAAGTAAAAGTTGCTGCTGATGGTGAGCTGTTGATTAAGAGCCCAGCCTTAATGCGCGGTTATCACAATTTGCCAGAAGAGAATGCCAAAGCATTTGATGCGGATGGCTGGTTGTATACCGGAGATATTGGTGAAATTGATGCCAAAGGACGAATCAAGATTACTGATCGCAAGCGAGATGTGGTCAAGACAAGTTCTGGCAAGTTCGTAGCACCAACGACTATTGAAGTTAAGTTCAAGGCAGTAACTCAGATCGCCTCACATATCTTGGTGGTGGCTGCTAATCGCAATTTTGTTTCCGCCCTAATTGCGCTAGACCCCGAGGGGCTGACGGCATTTGCTGAGCGAAACAAGCTAACCGGCAGTTATGACCAGTTGCGAAATGATCCAGCAGTGCTGGCGCAGCTTCAGGCTGAGACTGATCAACTAAATGCTGGGCTTAATGGCTGGGAGCAGGTGAAGCAGTTCCGGGTGCTACCAAATGATCTCTCAATCGAAGCTGACGAACTGACCCCAAGCTTGAAGGTACGCCGTTCTAGGGTGATGCAGAAGTACCAAGACTTAGTCGATGGTATTTACTCTGAGAGTGCCAAAACAGCCTGACGGAGACATTCCACCAGTTGATGGGTCGCTGCCCGCAACGGCGTTAGCAAGTTTGCCTGAGCAGGAGTTCGGGCTTTACTTGCATGTGCCGTTTTGTACCAAACGTTGCGGCTATTGTGATTTCAACACTTATACCGCAACTGAGCTGGGTGGTTTTTCCGCTGCAGATTGGCCCCGGTTTGTAATTCAAGAACTGGAGTTGGCTAACCGCGTGCTCGGTGGTTTGCCAACCATTGACACAATATTTATTGGGGGCGGCACTCCATCGCTAATTACCCCTGACCAATATCAGCAAATTTTTTCTCGAATTAAAGAATATTTTTCGCCAAACATTGAAATAACGCTGGAAGCAAATCCTGATTCGGTCACTACCGAATCACTTTCTGGTTATTTTGATCTTGGGATTAACCGAATCTCCTTTGGCATGCAAAGTGCTGCAAAGAATGTCTTAGCAGTTTTAGACCGCACTCATAACCCAGCCAATGTTGAATCAGCAGTCTTAGCTGCTAACGCGGTTGGTTTTCAAGACTTGAGTTTAGATTTAATTTATGGCACACCAGGTGAATCTGATCAAGATTGGCTAGCTTCATTAGAGCTCGCGCTGCAATTACCGATAAATCATTTATCGGCATATTCATTGATCGTTGAGTCGGGCACCAAACTTGCGAGTTTAGTTAAGCGCGGCGAAATTCTGATGCCAGATGATGATATTGCAGCAAAGCGTTATTTGATTGCTGAAGAATATTTGGCTAGCCATGGTTTTGATTGGTATGAAATTTCTAATTGGGGCAAAGCTGGCGCTGCCTGCAAACATAATCAACTTTATTGGCAGAGCGCTAACTGGTGGGGAATTGGTCCAGGGGCGCATAGCCATATTGGTGCGGTTCGCTGGTGGAATGAAAAATACCCAGCAACCTGGGCAGCAGCGCTAGCAAAAGGTGACTCACCAGCAGCAGGTCGCGAGAAACTGTCAGCAGATCAGCGGTTAGCAGAATTAGTGATGCTCAGAATTCGGCAGCGTATTGGATTGCCGCTGGAGTTGCTGCCAGATCCCGGCGCGGCTCAACAACTACTGGCGGCGGGCTGGGTAGAGCCAGCGGCCCTGGCTGAAGGTCAGATCGTGCTCAACTTGGCGGGCAGACTTATGGCCGACCGGGCGGCAATGCTGCTTCTAAAGTGAGCCAGTTTTTAGCACTCGACTTACACTTCTGCTAATGAAAGGGGGATTCGATGCAGGACGAGCGCAAATTACGCGTGCTGAGGGCGATTATTGAGGATTACATTGCCACCCAAGAACCGGTTGGGTCCCGCTTACTTTCCGAGCGACATGATCTTGGAGTTTCGCCAGCAACGCTGAGAAACGATATGGCAGCGCTTGAAAATGAAGGGTATTTAGAGCAACCACACACCAGCGCCGGCCGGATTCCAACTGCCATGGGCTATCGACTATTTGTTGATCAACTCAGCACAGTGAAGCCACTTTCCCCTGCCGAGCAGCGCGCGATTATGACGTTCTTGGAAGGCGCAGCGGATTTAGATGATGTGATGTCTCGCACAACTAAAGTCTTGTCACAGTTAACCAAGCAAGCTGCAATTGTTCAGTATCCATCATTAAGCAAAACTTCAATTCGACATGTTGAGTTAGTAAAAGTTACTGATCGAAAAATCTTGCTCGTGCTGGTCACCGAAGCAGGACGAGTTGAACAGCGCTATCTAGATTGCCCAGCAGAAATCACAGATAGTGATGTGGCACAGATGCGAAACAAACTTAATGCTGCCTTAGTTGGAGTTTATCTATCTGATTTCCAGAAGCAGCGAAAAAATATTGGTGAGCACTTTTCGGAAACGGACCGGGATTTTGCCAATTTGATCGTTGACGCATTAGTTGAGCTTGCTGATCGCGAGGAAGAAGAGCGAGTTGTTATTGGCGGAACTGCAAATTTAGCTCGCTATGCCAGTGAATATCAAACCATGATCAGACCTGTGCTCGAGGCGCTAGAAGAACAAGTTGTATTACTGCGATTGATTGGTGAGGCGGTTGCGCCAGATATTTCAGTAAAGATTGGAATTGAAAACCCATCTGGTCTGGAATCTGCTGCGGTTGTTACCAGCGGCTATCAAATTGGCGATCACACGGTTGCTCGATTGGGCGTGGTTGGTCCAACTCATATGGATTACCCAACGACGATGGGTGCAGTATTGGCGGTTTCAAATTATGTAGGTTCGATTTTGGCGGGGAAGTAAGTGAAAATGGCAACTGATTTATATGAAGTTCTTGGTGTCACAAAATCGGCAACTGCTGATGAGATCAAGAAGGCATATCGAAAACTAGCGCGAGAACTGCATCCTGATGTCAACCCGGATGAGAAAGCACAAGAGCGATTTAAGCAAGTCACTGCTGCCTACGAAGTATTGAGCGATGAGAAGCAACGCGCCGCATATGATCGTGGTGGCTTCGAGGAATTTGGCGGCTTTGGTGCAAATGGATTTGATTTAGGCGATTTCGTTAATGCATTTTTTGGTGGCGGCGGAAATCAACGTGGACCTCGCGCGCGAATGACGCGTGGTCAAGATGCGCTAATCCGACTCCGAATAGATTTATCTGAAGCGGTATTCGGGGTTGAAAAAGAAATTACGGTGGATACTGCAATTGCATGTAAGGCTTGTGATGCAACTGGCTCGGCCAGCGGCTCCGAATTGATCCAATGCCAAATGTGTAAAGGTAGAGGTGAAGTAAGTTCCGTCCAACGCTCATTCTTGGGCGACGTGCGAACCACCAGAGCATGTCCGCAGTGTTCCGGATTTGGTAATGTGATTGAACATCCATGCACCGAGTGCTCAGGTGAAGGCCGAGTTCGAACTCGCCGAAATGTAAAGGTTGTGGTGCCAGGTGGCGTTGACACTGGATTGCGTCTGAAACTTTCGGGTCAAAGTGAAGTAGGGGCTTGGGGTGGACCTGCTGGTGATCTATATGTTGAGATTTTGGTAAATGAGCACCCATCATTAAAGCGAAGTGGCGATGACCTTCATCTGCAAATCACCATTCCCGTTACCGCAGCAACCTTAGGTTGCTCGGTATCTATACCCACTTTGGATGGCAATAAGACGCTAAAGGTGCCAGCTGGAATTCAACCTGGTTCTGTACTGTCGGTTAAATCATTAGGAGCAACTCATCTGCGCGGGAGTGGTCGCGGAGATCTATTAGTGCATGTCATGGTTGAAGTGCCGAAAGATTTAGATGCCAAACAAAAAAAGCTACTTGAAGAGCTGGCAAAACTTCGCGATGAAGTAGAGCCAGTTGCTGAAGTAACAACAGATCTGCAGAATGATGGTTTCTTCTCAAAACTTAAAGATGTCTTTGGCAAGTAATGTTGCATTTGTTTAAGGTTGATGACCTATCTGGTTCCCACTTAACGCTTTCAGGAAATGCTGGTAAACATGCAGCTTCATCATTGCGGTTACGCGTTGGCGAGGAAGTAAGTTTCACAACTGGTAATGGGCTAAGTGCAATTGGCAAAGTTGTCGAGATTGTTTCAAAATCTGAAATCAGATTTGAACTAAGCACTCTAACTCAGCAAGAACGTCCCACTCCAATCGTTTCAGTTCTGCAGGCTTTGCCCAAAGGCGATGGAGCGACTGCGGCAGTAGAGTTGATGGTTGAAGTTGGGGTTGATCAAATCTATCCCTGGCAAGCAGAAAGAAGCATTTCAAAGTGGGATGCTGATAAAGAAATTTCCGGCGTCGCTAAATGGCAAGTGACTGCGGATGCTGCCGCAGCGCAAGCTAGACGGTTTTGGTTTCCAAAAGTAATGCCGTTAGTTCGAGATTTGAATGAGTTATCTGGAAAATTTGATCAGATAATTGTGTTTCACGAAGAGTCAGTACAACCACTGCCAACGCAGATTGGAAACCGGGTCTTACTAGTTATTGGACCCGAAGGCTCAATTACTGAAGCAGAGCGCAATCAACTACATCAACTTGGTGCAGTTGAGGTTCGAATGGGAGAATCAATACTTCGCAGCCGACATGCGGCGATCGCTGGCGCTGCTGCAGTATTATCAAGAACAGCGAGGTGGGGAAATGTCTGACCAAGATTGCTTATTCTGTAAATTCATTGCGAAGCAAATTCCGATTGAGTTAGTTGCCGAAAACGATGGCGCGGTCGCATTTAACGACATTAATCCTCAAGCACCAGTACATGTGTTGGTTATTCCAAAACTGCACGTATCGGATCTATCGGAATTATCGAAGCACCCAACAGATTTAACTTCAGTCATTCAATTGGCAGCGCAGGTTGCTGAAGAACTTAAGTTGAGCACTGGCTATCGCTTCGTATTTAACACTGGCGCCCAAGCGGGGCAAAGCGTTTTTCACGCTCACGGTCACCTGCTGGGTGGGCGTTCGATGCAATGGCCACCGGGTTAGGCCCTATCCTTGGGTACTAGCAACAAGGAGGCCCAGCTGGGCGCGAGTGAACCGGTAGCGGTAATTAAATCGGTAATTGTGATACCCCCTGCATTTCCCATGATTGGTGTCGTGGGTGCTGGCGACGAATTAATCAAGGCCATTGAAAAGCAATTTCCGGCAACTCAAATAACCGTTAGAGGCAATGAAATTGCGCTTACTGGCGATGCTGAATCGGTTGCCCTGATTGAGAACTTGATCAGTGAGATGTTGACTGTGCTGCGAACTGGGCAGGGCTTAACGCCAGAAGCGGTTGAGCGCTCTATCTCATGGCTGCAAGAAAAATCCGAACTTAAGCCACATGAGGTGCTAACTGCCAACATACTTTCCACTCGCGGAAAAGCTATTCGAGCAAAGACGTTAAATCAAAAGAGATACGTTGATGCGATCGATCAGCACACCATTGTGTTTGGTATTGGACCGGCAGGAACTGGCAAAACTTATTTAGCAGTGGCAAAAGCAGTGCAAGCCCTGCAAGAAAAACGAATCAATCGAATCATTTTGACTAGGCCAGCAGTTGAAGCTGGCGAAAGATTGGGATTTCTGCCTGGAACATTATCTGAGAAAATTGATCCTTATCTAAGACCCTTGTATGACGCCCTACATGACATGATTGAACCCGAAAAAATTCCACGGCTAATGACCTCAGGAACAATCGAAGTTGCCCCACTTGCTTATATGCGCGGTAGAACCTTAAACGACGCATTTATCATTCTTGATGAAGCACAAAATACTTCACCAGAACAAATGAAAATGTTTTTGACTCGTCTTGGATTCGGTTCAACTATGGTAATTACTGGCGATGTGACTCAGATTGATTTACCGCGGGGAAATAGCTCTGGTTTGCAAGTAGTTAAAGAAATTTTGCAAGGCGTAGAAGATGTTGCATTCTGTAACTTAACCTCAACTGATGTGGTTCGACATAAATTGGTTTCTAGAATCGTTGACGCGTACAGCGCATATGACGCAAAGCAAAATAAAAAGGCCAGGGACAAAAGCTCAAGATGACCGTTGAAGTTTTGAATGAGACCAATAGTGAAGTTGACCTACAATCTATTTCACATTTAGCGACATTTGCCATGTCTAGAATGAAGATTCATCCGCAAGCTGATCTTTCTATAATTTTTGTGGATGAAGATTCAATCGCTGAACTAAATAAGCGATGGATGGATGAAACTGGTCCGACAGACGTTTTAAGTTTTCCAATGGATGAACTTCGCCCTGGCGATGACTCTGAAGTTTCCGCTGATTCATTGCTTGGGGACATCGTTATCTGTCCGCAAGTTGCTGCGACGCAGGCTGCCAGCGCTGGCAAGCCAGCGGCTGAAGAAATCCAACTGTTATTAGTGCATGGATTTTTGCATTTGTTGGGTTTTGATCATGCGGAACCAGCAGAGCATCAGCGTATGTTTGCCTTACAAGATCAGATTTTGGCGGAATGGAGAGCTGCAGCCTAATGAATTGGTATTCGATTCTGACGGTGATTGTCACCTTGTTCTTTGCTGGTGTTTCAGCAATGCTTCGCACTGCCATTGATTCCACTTCGATCACGTTAATTGAAGAAAGGGCGGATAGCGGAAGTAAGTCGGCGCAGCGACTAGTCAAGATTATTCGCAAACCTGCACCAGCTGTTAATGCGTTAGTTTTTACGCAATTGGCGCTAACAGTTCTAGCCACAATCTTGGCTACTGAAACGCTGGTTGTGGAATCTCAGCGTGGCTTGAGTGTGCTTTGGGTGGTAATTCTGCTTACTTTTGTGGGCTACATATTTATTGGTGTGGCCCCAGCAACATTGGGTAGGCAGCATGCCGAAAAGATCACACTATTTTTAGCGAGACCCATATCTCTGCTTGGTCAGGTTTTTTCACCACTGACCACAATCTTGATCTTCATCGGTAATGCCATCACGCCGGGTAAAGGGTTTAGGCAAGGTCCATTTGCTTCGACATCTCACCTCAGAGATTTATTGGATATTGCAGAAGCTGATCAGGTGATTGAAGATGATGAGGCGCAGATGTTGCACTCAGTATTCGATCTAGGTGAAACTCACGTTCGCGAGGTTATGGTGCCGCGAACCGAAATGGTCTGGATTGAGAAGGACAAGACCCTACGCCAGGCGGTATCGCTGGCCTTGCGATCTGGCTTTAGTCGCATTCCCGTTATCGGCGAAGACGGCGATGACGTGGTTGGCGTAATCTACTTAAAAGATTTGATCAAGCGTATTTTTGAGCATCGTGATGCGGAAAGTAGCGAGCGAGTAGATTCATTAATGCGTCC
>JBJOHY010000037.1:0-5524 GCA_046047475.1 Actinomycetota bacterium
TGGCAAACATTTCGCATCGCAGTTGCTAAGTCAGATTCAGTTTTGCTTAACTGTTGAGCTAGCAGGTGAGCAACGACTTCGGTGTCCGTTTCACTTTTGAACTTATAACCTGCAGCAGAAAGCTCAGTTCGTAAGGAAGCAAAGTTCTCAATTATTCCGTTATGAATAATGGCAATCTGATTTGCTTCATCTAAATGCGGGTGGGCATTCTGGTCATTTGGTGCACCGTGAGTTGCCCATCTGGTATGACCAATACCGCTCGTGGCCTCGGGTACCTGAGATTGATTTAACAACTCTTGCAGGTTTGCGAGTTTTCCCGCCTTTTTGAAACTTGTAATCGCAGCAACATCAGCTAGTGCAATCCCAGCAGAGTCATAACCCCGATATTCCAGATGCTTTAAGCCAGCCAGCAATACTTTGGTCGCTTGCTGCTCGCCGACATACCCAACTATTCCGCACACAGCACAAGCCTAAGGTCAGTTAGATGCAACCTCGCGCACCACGGCTGCTAACGCCTGGGCAACCTCAGTTGCCTGCTGATCTGTTGGTGCTTCCACCATGACTCGAACTACTGGCTCCGTCCCGCTAGGTCGCAATAAGATTCGACCCGCATCACCTAGCTGATCTCGGAGCCGATCAACTTCGGCCAATATCTTTGGATGAGAAACCCCAAGATTTCGATCGACTCCACTGACATTAATCAGCACCTGTGGAAGTTTTTTCATCACTTGGGCCAATTTGCTCAGTGGCAATCCGGTTTGTTTCATGCGTTGCATCAAATGCAATGCAGTTAAAGTGCCATCACCAGTGGTGGCATAGTCAGCCAAAATAATATGACCACTCTGCTCGCCACCTAAGTTATAACCGCCAACTTCCATTGCGGAGAGCACATATCGATCGCCAACTGGTGTCTCGATTACTTCAATTCCAACAGATTGTAGATAGTTCTTTAGCCCTAAGTTGGCCATTACCGTAATCACAACATGGTTATTAACCAGAGTTTGATTTTCTTTCATCGCTGGAGCCAAGATTGCCAAAATCTGGTCCCCATCAATTACTGAGCCATCTTTGGCGACCGCCAAACAGCGATCCGCATCACCATCGTGGGCAATACCAAGATCTGCATCATGAGATTTCACGGCGGCAATCAAGTCTGCTAAATGAGTCGAGCCACAATCTTGATTAATGTTTAGCCCATCTGGGTCAACATGGATTGCCACAACTTCTGCACCAGCTTTTCGATAAGCAGCAGGTGCCGTGTGATAAGCCGCACCATTTGCGCAATCCACTACAACCTTAATTCCGGCTAGATCAGAGGTTAGTGAATCAACTAAATGATCAATATAGTTACTGCTCGCCATCGGATTATCAATAATTCGACCAACAGCTCCAGCAGTTGGCAGCGGCTTTAGATTTCGAAGTCGATCCTCAATTGCATCTTCCAGCGAATCTGGTAATTTCCGACCACCAGCGGCAAAGAATTTAATTCCGTTATCTGGCATTGGATTGTGTGAAGCAGAAATAACTGCGCCTAGATCAGCACCTAGCGCATCAATCAAATAAGCAACTTCAGGTGTTGGGGCAACGCCAATTCGAATTACTTTTGCCCCAGCAGCTGCCATACCAGCAGCCAGCGCTGCTTCTAGAAATTCTCCACTTGCTCTGGTATCTCGACCAATAACGGCAACTGGTTGATCGGATAAACCAACTGCCAATACCTGAACGGCGGCAGTTCCTAAGTTAGTTGCTAGCTCCGCCGTGAGATCAAGGTTTGCAACCCCGCGAATCCCATCGGTGCCGAACAGTCGAGCCAAAATTAACGCTTGCTGTACTGAGAAGCCTTACGTGCTTTCTTCAATCCATACTTCTTACGCTCGATAACGCGAGCATCACGAGTTAAGAAGCCAGCTTTTTTAAGCGCGGCACGATAAGCATCTTTATCAATTTCATTTAGTGATCGAGCGATGCCCAATCGAAGCGCACCTGCTTGACCAGAGATGCCACCACCATTAATTGTGGCAATAACATCGAATTTGTTCTCTAGACCCAAAATGCGTAGCGGATCTTTAATTGACTGACGGTGTAATGCATTCGGGAAATAATCTTCAATGGTTCGACCGTTGATCTTGAAATCTCCAGTGCCTGGTACCAATCGAACTCGAGCAACAGCTTCCTTGCGTCGGCCAGTTCCGCTACCAGGAGTTGTGGCACCAGCTTTAGGTGTTGATAGACCTGGTGATTCCGAACTTGCTACTAATGTGTCAGTCACTTGTTGCCTTCCTAAAACTGCGCGTTACTGCGCGATCTGCTTAATCTCGAATGGAATTGGATTTTGAGCGGCATGTGGATGGTTTGGTCCAGCATAAACTTTCAACTTAGTTCCAACGGCACGGCCAAGCTTGTTATGCGGCAGCATGCCATGAACTGCTTTTTCAATTGCACGAACTGGATTTTGCTTTAGCAAAGTAATGTAGTCAGTTGAGCGAAGTCCGCCTGGGAAACCAGAGTGACGATAATCGCGCTTCTGCGTTAACTTTGAACCAGTTAGCGCAACCTTTTCGGCGTTAATGATGATTACAAAATCACCGGTGTCAACGTGTGGTGCAAAAACTGGCTTGTGCTTGCCGCGAAGCAAGGTGGCAGCTTGAACTGCTAGACGGCCTAGCACCACATCATTGGCATCAATTACGTACCAGTTCCGGGTAACGGAATCTGCCTTTGGGCTGAACGTGCGCACGCCTTACTCCTTGAAAATTGCTCGGGGTTGGACCTCAGATTTCGCCTAAGTCCAGTGGGCAAGATTACCCAGCCCCCTTAAGCGGAGCGCCGTCGGGTCGGGGCTCAGAACCATTGCGGGGCTTGGGTCTCCCGAACCACCCCATCTGCCCCCACATAGAGGTATCGATCAAAGGATTCCGCGAACCAACGGTCATGAGTAACTGCAATCACGGTGCCCTGAAAAGCATCAAGCGCATCCTGCAGCGCCTCGGCGGAGGCTAGGTCCAGGTTATCGGTTGGCTCATCTAGCAGCAGCAAATTACACCCGCCCAGCTCCAGCACCAGAATCTGCAGTCTGGCCTGTTGGCCACCGGAGAGGGTTTGGAATTTCTGCTCTGCCTGCTTGCTCAGCTCATATTTACGCAAAATACCAATCGACTCATTTAGCAGCATTGGTTTCACTCTATTCAAGATCTCTATTGGGGTGTGGTTTACCCATTCTGGATGCGCATGTGTTTGCGCAAAATGTCCCGGCACAACGCGAGCACCAATTTTCTTTTTCCCGCTCCAGGCTTTGCCTACCTTGATCTCATCTGCTTCCGTTTCAGCAAACAATCGCAGTAAATGAGATTTGCCAGCACCGTTTGGTCCCAGCACAGCTAAGCGATCGCCAAAAAAGATTTCCAGATCAAATGGTTTCAATAAACCAGAGATCTCAGTTTGCTCGCAGGTAATCACTCGCACGCCAGTTCGAGAACCACGAAGATTCATTTTGATATTTTGATCTGGCGGTGGCGCTTCTGGGGCACCAGCTTCCTCGAATTTCCGCAATCTAGTTTGCATTGCCCGATATTTACTTGCCATATCTGGCGATGATTTCGCTTGGCGTTGCAAAGTTTGAACTAATTCTTTAAGTCGTTCATGCTCTTCATTCCATCGGCGCAAAATTTCTTCTTGTCGCTCATAGCGCGCTTTGCGGGCATCATGATAAGTCGCGAAAGATCCGCCATGAACCCAAACTCGACCATCTTCTACGGTAATGATTCGATCTGCTACCGCATTTAGTAACGCTCGATCATGAGAAATTAACAAAATAGTTTTTGGTGAGGCTTTGATCTGCTCTTCCAGCCAGAGTTTTCCTGGCACATCCAGATAGTTATCTGGCTCATCAAGCATTAATACCTCATCTGGTCCGCGCAGCAAGGCTTCAAGTGCTAATCGTTTTTGTTGACCACCAGATAACGTGTTAACCAAGCGATCTTGACATTCAACAAATGGAATATTTATGGCCTGAGTAGTGCAGATATCCCAAAGCACATCCATGTCATAGCCGCCAGCATCGCCCCAATCAGAAATCGCTTGCGCAAAGCGCATCTGAACTTTTTCACTCTCTGGTTGCTCCGCAAGTTTTAATTCGGCAGCACGATATTTAGCAGCGGCATCTTTGATGCGAGGTGGTGCCAAACTAAGCAACAAATCTCGAATCGTGGTTTCATCACGAATGCCGCCAATGAACTGCCGCATCACGCCCAGTCCACCAGATTGCGCAACCGCACCAGCGAATGGCTCAACGTCACCAGCAATAATGCGCATTAACGTTGTTTTGCCGGCACCATTTGGGCCAACCATGGCAGCATGCGCGCCATCGCCTACGCGAAAAGAAACTTCATCTAGCAATAATCGACCATCAGGCAGAATCATGGTGATGCCAGTTGCATCAATATGGCCCACTAATCAACCTCGTCTGCACTGCGTAGCGCTTGTGTCTTAGCAATTCGCGCTTCATATTCACTTTCAGCTGGGTAATAGATCTCTTCCAGCACTAAGCCGTGGGCTGGCGCGACTGGAATATCGAAAACTCGCTCTGCTGCTCTGAGTGATCTACCCGGCCAATCAATATCTTTTCTGCCATCACCAACTGGAATCAATGCTCCAACTAATGAACGCACCATAGAATGGCAGAAAGCGTCTGCTTTGAAGTGGCCAACAACTAAATCACCTTCCCGACTCCAGGAAAGTTCAGTTAGATTCCTAATTGTGCTGCCACCAGGCTTTGGTTTACAAAACGCCGCAAAATCATGCAGTCCAACTAATGGTGCCGATGCGGCATTCATCGCTGCCACATCAAGTGGGAAGTCATGGGTTAACACCCAATTTCGCGTTAGTGGATCAACAAAGCGATCCGCAATTCGATAGCTGTAGCGACGTGCTAACGCCGCAAATCTGGCATCAAAGTTACTGGGCACCCCTTTCACGCTGTTAATTCGAATATCAGCCGGCAACAAGACATGTAGTCGCCGTGCCATTCGAGAAAGCTGTTCAGTGACAAACTCAGATGGTAAATCTAAATGACATACCTGTCCGCGGGCATGCACGCCAGCATCAGTTCGTCCGCCAACAATAGTTTTCACTTCCGCTAAACCAGTGATAGCAGCAAGTGCAGTTTCTAACTCACCTTGAATTGTTTTTAAGCCATCAGGTTGCTTCGCCCAGCCAACATAATTTGAGCCGTCGTAACTAATATCCAACCGAATACGAGTGAGCCCGCCATTGCTGGCGGGCTCAATTCGTGAATTCATAACGAATGCGCTTTCAACTTACTCGGCGCTTTCCTTTTCTTTTGCAGCACGCTTAGCAGCACCAGTTGCTTCTGCAACCACTTGCTCAGCTAATGGTTCAACTAGCTCGATTACTGCCATTGGTGCGCGATCACCGTTTCGTGGCGCAAGTTTGGTGATGCGAGTGTAGCCGCCTTTTCGCTCGGCAAACTTTGGCCCAATTTCAGCAAACAAACTGTGCACTACGC
>JBJOHY010000038.1:0-3415 GCA_046047475.1 Actinomycetota bacterium
ATTCTCGTTGGGTGTCGGAAGATAGGGTTGGGCTGTGTCCAATCCAGCCCTCGATCCGAGCGTAAGCCGCACCATTAATCGAGATGCTCTCTCAATTGGGATTGCCACCGGTACTTATGCCCTATCTTTCGGCGCTCTTGCCACAGTTGCTGGATTCTCAATCTGGCAAACCCAGGTACTGAGTCTGTTGCTATTTAGCGGAGCTAGCCAATTTGCATTTGTTTCCGTACTCGCAAGCGGTGGCAGCCTGCCAGCTGCCATCTCAACGTCAGCACTTTTGGGATTGCGAAATGGGTTGTACGGGATTCGGATTGTCCAGCTGCTGCAACCTAAATTTTGGCAACGGTTTGGTTATGCGCATCTGACTATTGATGAAAGCACGGCGATGGCAAACAAGTTTGACCAAAGTTATCTTTCAGCAAAGCGGGCTTTTCTAGCTACGGGAATTTCGGTTTTTGTGTTTTGGAATTTTGCCACGTTTCTTGGTGCGCTGTTGACACAGCAGATTTCCAGTCCAGAGGTCTTTGGTTTGGATGCTGCGATTGGTGCTGGATTCTTGGCGTTAGTCGCACCTCGACTAAAGTCAATAATGGATAAAACTGTTGCTGCTACTGGCGTTGCTATTGCATTACTACTGACTCCAATTCTGCCGGCCGGAATTCCGATCTTACTCTCAGCGACCGCTGCCGTTGTGGCAGCAGCGAGGAACATTAAATGAGTTGGGCTGGCGTGCTGATTGTTGGCGTAATTTCATATCTGACCAAACTGTTTGGCAGCATGGTGCCGCAGCGAGTATTGCAATTGCCTTATGTAGCGCGGTTAGCATTTTTCCTACCGACCGCACTGCTGGCAGCACTAACCTCGGTTCAGGTTTTTGTGTCTGATAATCAATTGGTGATTGATGCTAGATTTGCTGGAATCATTGCTGGAGCTATTGCATATAAATTGCGAGCGAATTTTGCGGTGATTGTGGTTACTGCTGCGTTAGTTGCTGCAATTTTACGTGCAGCTTTCAATCTCAGTTGAGATCTAGGTAATTCTCTAGCCCAACCGTTAATCCGGGATGCTTACTAATTTCTCTAATCGCCAAAGCGACACCTGGCATAAAGCAACTTCGATCAAGGGAATCATGTCGAATCGTCAGCGTCTCTCCCAAATTGCCCAAAATAACTTCTTGGTGAGCAACTAGACCTGCGATTCGAAGTGAATGGATCGGAATATCTGAAATCTTTTTTCCTCGCGCACTGTCATCACCCTTCGTAGCATCTGGCGCCTGAGACCGTGCCGCTGCACTTCGTGACTCATGAATCATCTGAGCCGTCTTAGCAGCGGTGCCACTTGGTGCGTCTACTTTTCCTGGATGATGCAATTCTACGATTTCAACCGAATCAAACCAAGCTGCAGCTTGCGCAGCAAACTTCATCATTAGTACTGCGCCAATTGCAAAGTTGGGGGCGATTAAAACTGCTGAATTTGATGATTTAAGTAACTTTGAAACTTGAGTTAATCGTGCCTCGTCAAAACCTGTTGTCCCTACAACGGCATGAATATTGTTCTTCGTTAGAAATTCCAGATTTGCCATAACAGCATCTGGCACAGTGAAATCAACTACTACGTCGGCGCCGATAAGTTTAACTAGGTCATCCCCTAGATCCAGCGCTGCGATTAATTCAAAATCTGGTTGGGATTGAACGAGTTGACAAACTGCGCTGCCCATTTTGCCTTTGGCACCAAGCACGCCTACTTTTGTAAGTGTCATAACTCCCTCAATCCGAGGTAAGCCTAGCGCGGAGCGCGGGGCAATCAGCCCCACGCTCCTACGAATATCTGACTATTCGCCAGCAGGTTGATCGCCGTCAAGCACCGGTTCAAGTGAGATTTTCCCTCTTGGATCTATCTCAACAATTCGAACCTGAACTTTTTGGCCAACCGATAGCACGTCTTCCACATTCTCTACGCGCTTACCGCCGGCAAGCTTGCGGACCTGAGAGATGTGAAGCAGGCCATCTTTGCCTGGTAGTAATGAAATGAATGCGCCAAACTGCGCTAACTTCACCACTGTACCAAGATAATTCTCGCCAACTTCTGGCATCTGTGGATTTGCAATTCCATTGATCGCGGCTCGAGCAGCATCGGCAGCATCGCCATTGGTGGCACCGATATACACCGTGCCATCTTCTTCAATGGTTATTGTCGCACCGGTATCTGCCTGGATCTGATTGATCATTTTGCCCTTAGGGCCAATAACTTCACCGATCTTGTCCACTGGAATTTTCACAGTAATGATTCGAGGAGCTAGCGGACTCATCTCATCAGCCGTATCAATTGCATCAGCCATGACTTTTAAGATTGCTAATCGAGCATCTTTTGCTTGACCTAGCGCTGCCTGCAATACCGATGCTGGGATGCCATCAAGTTTGGTATCAAGCTGCAGCGCGGTCACCATGTCTTTAGTGCCAGCGACCTTAAAGTCCATGTCACCAAATGCATCTTCTGCGCCCAAAATATCCGTTAGCGCTACATATCTGGTTTCACCATCAATTTGATCACTGATCAAGCCCATTGCAATTCCGCCAACCATATCTCGCAGCGGAACACCTGCTGCTAACAGCGACATTGTTGACGCGCAAACTGAACCCATTGAAGTTGATCCATTTGAACCAATCGCTTCAGACACCTGACGAATTGCATATGGGAATTGCTCTCGAGTTGGTAGAACTGGAACCAAGGCACGCTCAGCTAGTGCACCATGACCAATCTCGCGACGCTTTGGTGAGCCAACGCGACCAGTTTCGCCGGTTGAGTATGGCGGCATGTTGTAGTTGTGCATGTAACGTTTAGTGTCATTTGGTAGCAAACTATCAACTTTTTGCTCCATGGTCAGCATGTTCAGCGTAGTGACGCCCAATACCTGCGTTTCGCCTCGTTCAAACAATGCTGATCCGTGCGCTCTTGGCACGACGTGAACTTCAGCTGAAAGTTGGCGAAGGTCAGATAGGCCACGACCATCAATGCGAATCTGATCGCGAAGCACTCGCTCTCGAATAACCTGCTTGGTCAGCGACTTGATCGCTGCCTTAACTTCGCCTTCTCTACCAGCAAACTGCTCGGCTAATTCAGCCTTAACTCGATCGGTGATTTCAGCAGTTGCAGCTTCACGATCTGCCTTGGACACGATGGTCATGGCTGATGCAATATCTGCCCGAGCTAAATCAGTTACCGCAGCAAATACATCATCTTGATAGTCCACAAAAATTGGAAATTCCGTGGTTGCGCGATCAACTTGGTTTGCTAGCTCAGTTTGTGCCTGGCATAGCTGGGTGATGTAAGGCTTAGCAGCATCCAAACCTTCAGATACCACTTGCTCAGTCGGCATCTTTCCGCCAGCAGCAATCAACTCAAAAGTTGTTTCTGG
>JBJOHY010000039.1:0-7494 GCA_046047475.1 Actinomycetota bacterium
CCAGGAACTCAGCTAACCATGCGTACCTTCCACACCGGTGGTGTTGCTGGTGATGACATTACTCAGGGTCTACCTCGTGTAGTTGAGTTGTTTGAAGCTCGAACCCCGAAGGCAGTGGCACCAATTGCACCATTTGCCGGCACCGTGAAGATCGAAGAAGCAGAGCGAATTCGAAAGATCACCGTCGTTGGTGCCGATGAGCAAGAAGAAACATTCTCAGTACCAAAGCGGCAACGATTGCTAGTTGAAGATGGCGCCGAGGTAGCAGTTGGAACACCACTTGTGGTTGGACCGCTAGATCCAAAGCAGATTCTTGATGTGCTTGGTATTCGAGCAGTGCAATCACATCTAGTTGACCAAGTGCAGCAGGTATACCGATCTCAAGGTGTATCAATTCATGACAAGCACATTGAGATCATCTGCCGACAGATGCTTAAGCGCGTCACCATCTTGGAATCCGGCAACACTGATCTGTTAGCTGGCGAGTTGGTTGATCGTGCGTCATTTGAAGAAGCAAACCGAACTGCGGTAGCGGAAGGCTTGCAGCCAGCACAAGGTCGACCAGTCATGCTGGGTATTACCAAGGCATCGCTGGCAACTGACTCATGGCTATCAGCTGCTTCCTTCCAAGAGACCACTCGAGTTCTGACCGAAGCGGCAATCCAGGGCAAGAGCGATCCGCTGCTTGGACTTAAGGAGAACGTGATCTTGGGCAAGTTGATTCCGGCTGGAACTGGCTTGGCGAAGTATCGAAACGTGAAGGTTGAGCCAACCGAGGAAGCTAAGTCGAGCATGTATGCCTCGCTGAGCACCTATGACGACCTGCCATATTTTGGGTTCTCCGAAACCCAGGCTGAGGCAGTTCCGCTAGAGGAATATGACTTCGGTGGGTATGACCAGCGGTAGTTAAATCTGTGAGGAAAGGGGCCGAGAAATCGGCCCCTTTTGCTATCCGCCCCCCGACTTTGACCCCGCAAGGGGGGTGGGGTATTTTTCTCCTCCGCGCTCGAAGCAGTTCGAGCCAAGCTGTAAAGCCGCTAACAATCGTTAGTTGGTTACCCATCGATTAGGGCCTTAGTTTTATGCGCCCAAAATCGGCGACACACCCGACCGCGGGTGTGGGGGATTGCAGCAGAAGACGCAACAGATAGGGAGTGACTGTGCCAACTATTCAGCAGTTGGTTCGCAAAGGACGCGAAGATAAAGCGTTCAAGTCGAAGGCACCTGCGCTTAAGAGTTCGCCTCAGCGCCGTGGTGTTTGTACTCGTGTTTACACCACTACGCCAAAGAAGCCAAACTCTGCGCTGCGCAAAGTTGCTCGTGTGCGATTGACTTCAGGTGTTGAAGTAACGGCATACATTCCAGGTGTTGGTCATAACTTGCAAGAGCATTCAATTGTTTTAGTTCGTGGCGGTCGTGTGAAAGATCTACCAGGTGTTCGTTACAAGATCATTCGTGGCGCACTTGATACTCAAGGTGTTAAAGATCGCAAGCAAGCACGAAGCCGTTATGGTGCGAAGAAGGAGAAGGCATAATGCCACGTAAAGGTCCAGCTCCGCGTCGTCCATTAGTACTTGATCCAGTTTATGGTTCACCAATTGTTTCGCAGTTAGTTAATCGTGTGCTCACGGATGGCAAGCGTTCCACTGCTGAAACTATTGTTTATGGTGCGCTAACTGGTTGCAAAGAAAAATCAGGTAATGATCCAATTGCAACACTAAAGCGTGCCCTGGAAAACGTAAAGCCAACAGTTGAAGTTCGCTCTCGCCGTGTTGGTGGTGCGACCTATCAGGTGCCAGTTGAAGTAAAGCCAGCTCGCGCGATGACGCTTGGTATGCGTTGGTTAGTTGAATACGCCGGTCAGCGCCGTGAAAAGAGCATGACTGAGCGATTGATGAATGAAATTTTGGATGCATCAAATGGACTCGGCGCGGCAGTTAAGCGTCGCGAAGATGTTCACAAGATGGCAGAAGCGAACAAGGCGTTCGCTCACTACCGCTGGTAAGAAGAAGGAAACGAGACTGTGTCAACACAAACGTTGGTTGATCTAGCTAAGGTGCGGAATATCGGCATCATGGCGCACATTGATGCTGGTAAAACCACCACAACTGAGCGCATCCTTTTCTACACCGGTATTAACTACAAAATTGGTGAGGTTCATGAGGGCGCAGCCACCATGGACTGGATGGAACAAGAGCAAGAGCGCGGCATCACAATTACTTCTGCTGCTACTACTTGCCAGTGGAAGAACCACGTAATTAACATCATTGATACGCCAGGCCACGTTGACTTCACGGTTGAAGTTGAGCGTTCACTTCGTGTTCTAGATGGTGCAGTTGCAGTATTCGATGGTGTTGCTGGTGTTGAGCCTCAGTCTGAAACCGTTTGGCGTCAAGCTGATCGCTACAACGTGCCACGTATTTGCTTTGTTAACAAACTAGACCGAACTGGTGCCGATTTCTACCGCTGCGTTGAGATGATTAAGGATCGCTTGAACTCAACCGCGCTAGTGCTGCAAATTCCAATCGGCGCTGAGGGTGACTTTATTGGAGTTGTTGACCTAATTGCTATGAAGGCAAACGTCTGGCGCACTGAAGGTAAAGGCGATGAGTACTCAGTTGAAGATATTCCAGCTGATCTAGTTGATAAAGCCAACGAGTATCGCGCCCTGCTACTTGAGATTTTGGCTGACAATGACGATGTCATCATGGAGATGGTGCTAGAAGATAAAGAACCATCTGAAGATGATCTAATTGCGGCAATTCGTCGTGCAACTTTGGCCGACAAGCTAAATCCAATTCTGACTGGTTCAGCATTTAAGAACAAAGGTGTTCAGCCAATGCTGGATGCAGTTGTGCGTTATCTGCCAAGCCCGCTAGATATTGGTGCGATTACTGGTTTCAAGCCAGGTAAAGAAGAGGTTTCCGAAACTCGCAAGCCTGATGACAAAGAACCGCTGGCAGCGCTGGCGTTCAAGATTATGACTGATCCGCATTTGGGTAAGTTGACTTATCTTCGAATTTATTCTGGCACGCTGGAGTCTGGCACTCAATTACTTAATTCTGGTAAAGATCGCAAAGAGCGTATCGGCAAGATTTATCAGATGCACGCAAACAAGCGTGAAGAGCGCGAGAGCGCAACTGCCGGTCACATCGTTGCTGTGATGGGTCTGAAAGACACCACTACTGGCGAAACACTTTGCGATCCAGCAAATCCAATTGTGTTGGAGTCAATGAACTTCCCAGATCCAGTTATCTCGGTTGCAATTGAACCAAAGACCAAGGGTGACCAAGAAAAACTTGGTGTTGCGATCCAGCGACTAGCTGAAGAAGATCCAACTTTCCGCGTTCATGGTGATGAAGAAACCGGCCAGACCATTATTGAAGGTATGGGCGAACTTCACCTTGAGGTGCTAGTAGATCGTATGCGCCGCGAATTCAAAGTTGAAGCAAACGTAGGTCGACCACAGGTTGCTTACCGCGAAACCCTTACCCGCAAAGTTGAGAAGATTGATTACACCCACAAGAAGCAATCTGGTGGTGCTGGTCAGTTTGGTCGCGTAATCATGGATATTGAGCCACTAGTTGGTTCTGAAGAAAATTATGAATTCGTAAATGCCGTAACCGGTGGCCGTATTCCACGTGAATACATTCCATCTGTTGATAACGGCTGCCGTGAAGCGATGCAAACCGGTGTGCTTGCCGGTTACCCAATGGTGAATGTCAAAGTAACGCTGCAAGATGGTGCTTACCATGATGTTGACTCATCTGAACTTGCATTCAAGATTGCCGGTTCAATGGCATTCAAAGAAGGTGCTCGCAAAGCAGGTCCAGTACTACTTGAACCAATCATGTCGGTTGAAGTTGTCACCCCAGAAGATTTCATGGGTGATGTCATCGGTGACTTGAACTCACGCCGTGGCCAGATTCAGGCAATGGATGAGCGAAGTGGTGCCAAAGTGGTACGCGCAATCGTTCCGCTATCTGAAATGTTCGGATACGTGGGCGATCTACGTAGCCGCACGCAAGGTCGTGCGAGCTACACCATGGAGTTTGACTCTTACGCACAGGTTCCAGAACATGTGTCGAAAGAGATCATCGCAAAAGTTAAAGGCGAATAGCTTCTAACTAATGCAAACCAGCTGGTTGCCCGATCAGTTGGCGCAGTAACAGGAAAAAGAATGGCCATACCGGCGTTGTCGGGCGGCCGGACAACGCAGGTCTAGGAGGACCCAGTGGCAAAGGCGAAGTTCGAGCGGACAAAGCCGCACGTCAATATCGGAACCATCGGTCACATTGACCATGGCAAGACCACATTGACCGCAGCAATCTCAAAGGTGCTGCATGACCGATACCCAGACGTAAACCCGTTCACCCCATTCGATCAGATCGATAAGGCACCGGAAGAGCGTCAACGCGGTATCACTATTTCTATTGCTCACATTGAGTACCAGACTGAGGCACGTCACTATGCACACGTTGACTGCCCAGGTCACGCTGACTACATCAAGAACATGATCACCGGTGCTGCCCAGATGGACGGCGCAATCTTGGTGGTTGCTGCAACTGACGGCCCAATGCCGCAGACCAAAGAGCACGTTCTACTAGCACGTCAGGTAGGTGTACCAGCAATCGTTGTTGCACTTAATAAGTCAGACATGGTTGATGATGAAGACCTATTGATGCTAGTTGAAGAAGAAGTTCGTGACCTACTAACTCAGTATGAGTTCCCAGGCAAAGACACCCCAATTGTTCGCGTAGCTGCACTACCTGCACTAAATGGCGATCAGAAGTGGGGAGATGCGATTATGGAATTGATGTCAGCTGTTGACAGCTTCATCACAACTCCAGCTCGCGAAGTTGACAAGCCATTCTTGATGCCAGTTGAAGACGTGTTCACCATCACTGGTCGAGGCACTGTAGTAACTGGTCGTATTGAGCGCGGCATTGTTAAGGTCAACGAAGAAATCGAAATCGTTGGTATTCGTGCTGAATCACAGAAGACTGTGGTTACTGGTGTTGAAATGTTCCGCAAGCTACTTGACGAAGGTCAAGCTGGTGAAAACGTTGGTGTACTACTACGTGGTACCAAGCGTGAAGACGTTGAGCGCGGCATGGTGCTTTGCAAGCCAGGCTCAGTAACACCACACACTGAATTCGAAGCTCAGGCTTATATCTTGAGCAAGGATGAAGGTGGCCGTCACACCCCATTCTTCGATAACTATCGTCCACAGTTCTATTTCCGCACCACTGACGTAACTGGTGTAGTTCACCTACCAAGTGGCAAAGAAATGGTTATGCCAGGCGACAACACTGACATGAAGGTTGAGCTAATCCAGCCAATCGCCATGGAAGAAGGACTTCGCTTCGCGATCCGTGAAGGTGGCCGCACCGTAGGTGCAGGTCGAGTAACCAAGATCCTGAAGTAATTAATTAGCCCAGGCGCGGCGCAAGCCGCGCCTGGGACACCAACAACCGAATAACCGCAGTTTTTAAGGAAAGGCACCAGGCAAATGGCCGGACAGAAGATCCGCATCAGGCTTAAGGCCTATGACCATGAGGTCATTGATAGCTCAGCGAAGAAGATCGTTGAGACAGTTACGCGTACCGGTGCCAAGGTGGCAGGACCTGTTCCGCTACCAACCGAGAAGAATGTGTTCTGCGTTATTCGCTCACCACACAAATACAAGGATTCGCGAGAGCATTTTGAAATGCGCACTCACAAGCGACTCATCGACATCCTTGACCCAACCCCAAAGACTGTTGACTCCCTAATGCGACTTGATCTGCCTGCCGGTGTCGACATCGAGATCAAGCTTTAGTTAGAAGTAGGAACGAAATCATGAAATCGGTAGTCAAAGGCGTGCTAGGCGAGAAGCTGGGCATGACTCAGGTTTGGGATGAGAACAACCAAGTTGTGCCAGTAACGGTTATTCGTGCGGCAAACAACGTGGTAACTAGTGTGCGCACCCCAGAAACAGATGGTTATTCCGCAGTGCAAATTGCGTTTGGTGAATTAGAGCCACGCAAAGCAACTCGGCCAATGCTTGGACATTTTGCCAAAGCCGGAGTTACCCCAAAGCGACACATTGTTGAGCTACGCACCACTGATGCCAGCGAGTATCAACTAGGTCAAACTCTGGGACCAGATGTTTTTGAACCAGGACAGATGGTTGATGTCACTGGAACCAACAAAGGTAAAGGTTTTGCTGGTGCGATGAAGCGACATGGCTTCGGTGGTCTTCGCGCTAGCCACGGTGTGCAGGCAAAGCACCGATCCCCAGGATCAATTGGCGCTTGCTCAACACCAGCTCGCGTATTTCGCGGCACCAGAATGGCCGGACACATGGGTACTACTCGTACCACCGTGCCAATGTTGAAAGTTCAGGCAGTTGATACTGAGCGCGGATTGATCTTGGTTCGCGGCGCAGTTCCAGGATCAAAGGGCAGTGTGGTTTTAGTTCGCACCGCTTCGAAGGGTTGATAACGATGGCAACAGTTGATGTCTTAACCCCAGCGGGAACTAAGAGTGGTTCAGTAGAGCTGCCAGCAGAAATTTTTGAAGCACAGGTAAATATTCCCCTGATGCATCAGGTAGTAGTAGCCCAACTTGCTGCTGCTCGCCAAGGATCTGCGGATACCAAAACTAGAAATGAAATTTCTGGTGGTGGCAAGAAGCCATACAAGCAAAAGGGAACTGGTAACGCACGTCAGGGATCTATTCGTGCCCCGCACTACCGTGGTGGTGGCACCGTGCATGGCCCAACACCTCGTAAGTATGACCAGCGCACCCCAAAAAAGATGAAGTTTGCTGCGCTTCGCAGTGCACTTTCTGATCGTGCTTCAAATGGTCGAGTTCATGTTGTCGCGAATTTCATTGATGGTGATTCACCATCAACTAAGGCGGCACTAAAAACTTTGGCAGCACTAACTGATCGCAAGAAAACTTTGGTAATTCTGGATCGAACCGACAATGTAACTTGGTTGTCACTTCGTAACCTGCCAACCGTACACATCTTGGTGCCAGATCAGTTAAATGTTTATGACATTTTGAATTCTGAAGACGTAGTTTTCACAACTAAGTCACTGGAAGATTTCTTGACCCACACAGCAAATCGCACCAGCGTTAGCAAAGGAGATAACTAATGAAAATCTCTAGCAGCCGCGATGTATTGCTTAAGCCAGTAGTTTCGGAAAAGAGCTACGCCTTGTTAGATCAGAACAAGTACACCTTCATTGTTCGCAAAGATGCTAACAAGACCCAAATCAAGCAAGCAGTAGAAGAAATTTTTAAGGTGAAGGTCACCAGCGTGAACACTTTGAACCGACCAGGTAAGAAGTCACGTACTCGATTCGGAATTGGTCAGCGCTCTGATACCAAGCGAGCAATTGTTAGCTTGGCTGATGGTGATCGCATTGATCTATTCGGAACCCCAGCGTAAAGAAGCGAACGAGGAATAACATGGCAATTCGTAAATATAAGCCGACTACACCG
>JBJOHY010000040.1:0-4096 GCA_046047475.1 Actinomycetota bacterium
GCTGCAGTTATCTGATCAATTGCAGCAGCTAATAGGCGAATGTCATCGCCAAGGGAGGTGCGAAGCGCTTCAATGGCTGCTGGTGCAATTTTTCGCTTGAATCGCGCGGCCTCTGCCGCTACAAACGAATCCACATCTTTTTTTGTAATTATTTTTTCGGCAGTAATCACCGTGCAGCTTTGTTTCAGAGCATCTAATATTTTGCGATTCTTTCGGCCATCTTGGTGGCGAATTACCAGCCACAGTTCTGGATCAACGATTTCAATTACCTCTTGTAGCTCAGCTACTGATGAATCTGGTAATGATTCTGTTCCAACTAACACAACTAATCTATTTCCCCCAAGCAAAGTCGCTGAGGTAGACGCAAAAATATCACCGGGACGGAGATCTTCGGTAATTTCTAGAACTACGAAATCAAAATCACCCTGCTTTGCCAACTCGGCTCTTACCGTTGCGATTGCGCGCTCAGCTAAAAACTGCTCAGTTCCGGTGATCAGGATGCGATTAGATGTTTCCACAGGCACAGCATGCCATGGCTTATCTATATGCCCCATTACAACCACTATTTTCACTCAGCATTAAGGCTGTGTCTCCGGATATATCCGTGCGAAATAATCGATTGGCCGTCACTGTTGACCAATCTGAAACGGTATCAGGAGACGGATGGCCAAAAGTATTCTCGCCGACACTAATTACGGCGCAGTTTGCGCCTGTCCAGCTCGAAAAATTTGATTGTTGAAACTTAGAACCATGGTGTGGGACTAATGCCATATTAACCGGTGCCCTTGGCAATATTGGAATTCGACGCATCAGATCGGCTTGACCGGTTGGCTCGATGTCACCAGTGAAAAGGAAACTAGCTTGAGCTGAACCTGATTTATCAATTTTGGTGACCAGCAAGATAAGTGAGGAATCATTCTCATTCTCTGGGATGGCATTTCCGCTTGGCCACAGTGTTGAGATCTCGAAATCGCCAAATCTGATCGGAGCATACTCGGACTTGAGTATTGTCAGCGTGATTCCATTTATCGAAGCCAGTCTTTCAACCTCATTAGACTGAAATTTCGGATTCGGATTAGGTGAAACAAAAATTTGAGTTACTTTTCTACCAGTGATTGCACCTGAAAGGCCCGCGGCGTGGTCGGCATGAAAATGAGAGATAAATATTGCTCTTAAGCTTGAAATATCAGCCCTGCTTAAACATTGATTAACAAGTCGAGGATCGCCCCCTGTATCAAACAAGATCCCTTCCCCACGGCCAAGCGGCAGTAAAACTGCAGTTCCCTGACCCACGTCACATGCAACTACAAATGCATTTTTTGGCGGCCACCCATCAATTTGGCGATATCCCATTACTAGTAATGGATAGGTGATAACTAGCCCAAATACAACAATAAATGTAACTCGTTGAAAATTCCGGGTAAGCAATAATCCAATTACCGAAACAATTGCGATCAGAAAAATTGCTAACCCTAATGGAGATCCCAACTCAAGCTGTGCACCTGGAAGATTAGAACTCCAAAGTGCCACCTGGGCAATCAATTCTGCCGGGAGTGATGCGACAAAACTCAACGGTGTACCAAAATTAGGACTCACCAGTGAGATAAATGCCGCAATCAAGCCAAGGATCGTGGTGATAGCCACCAGCGGAGCTGCAATTAGGTTTGAGATAACCGAAACAACAGGAACGTTCTGGGTCATAAGGGCCAACAATGGCGCCGTCACCCAAGTTGCCGCGACAGTCGCTGCAATTAACCCTGCCAATAGATCAAAGGGCTTTGGCAGTGATATGACCTGCATTATTCTGGGCGCAAGCCAGATTAATCCTGCAGTTGCGGTTACGCTCAATAAGAATCCCCAGCTCCGCCAAAGCCATGGGTTAAAAACTGTGAGCAGGTAGACAGCAGATAGAAGTATTAACCCAGTTGTAACTATTTTCTTTGAAAGAAAAGCAAGCAAAGTAATACTTCCCATCGTTGCAGCACGCATTACGCTGGCATCGAAGCCAACCGCCAAGACATATCCCGCCAATGCAATGCTTGCAACAAGCACTAATGCTCGATTTGAAAGTCCAAAAATCGAGAACACTGCGATGAACAACCCAAGCACAATTGTTACGTTTCCGCCACTTACTGCAGTCAAATGTGCTAATCCAGAACCCCGCATCGCAACTTCTAAATCTTTTGTTTGCGCTGAAGTGTCACCCAAAACTAAACCGGGAACTAATGCATCGCCGTTAGGAAATGATGCAGACATCGAGTCCTGAAGATTTACTCTGATATTTCGAGCAAATTCAAAAGCTCGATTTGCGCCGACAACTAACTCTGGAAATTCTTGCGCTTCAATCAAACAACAACTTCTATTGTCAAAAATTCGAGCAATAAACTTGGCTTCGGCTCTTAACGTTTGACCTCTATAGTAATCGAACTGGTCCGCCGTAACTAGAAGAGTGGCCGGAGCCGAAACTGAAATATCGCGTGGATTTTCTGGAGAACCAACCATTAATTTGGTAACTTTGACATTCAGCGAATATCTTATTGACTCGCTATCCGATGCATATCGGGCAAGATACTTACGAGGCTCGCTACGGATTTCAAACTCAGCTTCAAATTCTCCTTCGCGATTTAAGATTTCTGCAACATCACCAAAACGTGTTGATTGAATTTGGAATGATGCAAAAAGTGTGGATATGTAGAGAATTCCCAGCACTAGCCAAGAGATCTTGGTTTTAGTCATTAAAGCGAAATTGAATCTTTAATTTTGTCATACAGCGCATCGCCTATCCCACTAACGTTTTTGATATCAGTTAACTGCCGGAAGGGGCCATTCTGCTGACGGTATTCAATAATTCGGCTGGCAATAACCGGACCGATGCCAGGCAACTGATCCAATTGCGAAACTGTTGCGGTATTAATACTAACTCTTCCAGGTGTTGCGGAATTCTGTGATGACGAGGATGATGTTGCCGGATCGCTCAGATTTCCAATTAATATTTGTTCGCCATCAAATAAGATTCGAGCTAGGTTAACACTGGTTAGATCAGCATCCTTAGTTGCACCACCAGCTGCATCAATTGCATCAATTACTCTCGAATTTGCTGGTAGGTCATATACGCCAGGCTTTTTTACTTCACCAACAACATGGACGAAAACATCACTAAAAGTTGTTTGAGATTCAGTCACAGTTACTGGTTCCACAGGAACAATCTCAGTGGGTCTACCTTGGAACCAGAACACACCAGCCGCCAGAACGCTGACTCCTGAAACTCCCGCTGCGATCTTTAACAGGCGCGGGTCGACGCTAGGCAAGTTAGACATGGGGACCTCCAAGAGATTCTGCCCCCAATCATAGGCTTAGGGGCGACAAAAAGGTCTCGATACCCAGTTGTGAATAACCAAAGCTAAGATGATTTAGATTACTATATTAACTAGTTTTGGTGCTCGAACAATAACTTTCTTCACGTCAGCACCAGCTAATGCGGAATTAATCGTAAAGTCCGACAACGCAATCTTTTCCAGGTCGACATCGGTAATGTCGAGAGGGACCTCAACTCGCGACTTAACTTTGCCATTGATCTGCAGCACACAAACTATCGATTCTGCAACTAAAAGCGCTGGATCAACATCAAGCCAACCAGCCAACGCAACACTTGGCTGATGTCCCAAGTTCTCCCACATCTCCTCAGCGGTATATGGTGCAAACAGTGAGATCAATACAGCAGTTGCTTCAGCACATTCTCGAACTGCTGCATCATTAGGTCCTGCACCACTATCAATTGCTTTTCGACCAGCATTAACCAATTCCATGGCTTTAGCAACTGCCACATTAAATCGATAAGTCTCTACCGCCTGCTGCGCTTCATGAATTAATTTATGAGTTAGCTTGCGAAGTTCTTGATCGCCAGTTCTTGGATCAACTCCAACTGGTGAAGTCACATCTTTGCTAAAGCGCCAAGCTCGAGCCAAGAACTTCTTTGAGCCATGTGGCGAAACATCTGCCCAGTCGATGTCGTCTTCTGGCGGCCCGGCGAATACCATCGACATTCGGATTGCATCTACGCCATGTTCATCTAGCTCTTCTGCCAGCCGCACTAAGT
>JBJOHY010000041.1:0-4439 GCA_046047475.1 Actinomycetota bacterium
CGCTTGAATTGCGTAACTCAGGCAGATCAGCTGCTGCTGCTCTGACATCTCTAGCGCGAATATGCGGGAAAGCAGTTGCTAATGCACTAATTTCACCGGGCGAGAACATCAAGGCTGCACCAACATCTCGAATTGCATGCCTAACCCGATAAGTGTCAACCATGGCAACTGCGGCAACCCGTTGCGGCGAAAAATCTGCTAAGACTTGATGATAAACATCTAACCTTCGATCTGACTCCACATCGATATCAATGTCAGGCAGGGACCTGCGCTGCGAAGAAAGAAACCGTTCCATCAGCAAGCCGTGCTCTAATGGATTAATTAGCGAGATGCCAAGCAAATAGACCAAGAAACTGCCGCCAGCAGACCCCCGAACGTTAACTCGCGAACCTAACTTCTTTATATCTGCCACAATCTTTGCCACCGTTAAGAAATATGCAGCAAATCCCAACTGCGCAACCGTGGCAAGCTCTTCTTCTAATCGCCGTACCGCTACCAGATCTCGATCTAACCCAAGCCTGGCCAGTGCTGCGGTTGCTTTCTCACGTAACAGCGCCTGTGCTCGCATGGCGTCACCAGGTTGATGCGCTGCGCTAAGTGCTGGATTTTCCCGTAGTAGCTCAAGTTCTGGTAAGTAAATTCTCCCCCAAGCTAAATCACGAATTGGATTTAACTGACAAGCGGTTGCTAGCAATTGCGTATCTAGTATTAATCGCTCCGCTCGTTGCTCATCTCTAGTAATCTCAAGCGCTAACGCAGACATCTCAACAGCTGATTTCAAGTACGCAGCTGAGGTAGTTTGAGATAAATATTTCGGATGGATTGGCAGCAAGCCTCTAATGGCATCTAAGACATCTGCAATGTAGCCATCGGCCGACGTTAGATATCTAGTCGAGTTAACCAAAACTGTCTTCAGCCCGTGCTGATCAGCAAAACTAATTAGTTTTTGCGCCGCTTGAGTGCTGTATTCACCAGATTTGCTCTGATGGGAAGCAACTCCAACCACTGGGGTAATACCAACAATTTCCCGCCACTGCTTAATGATGCCAACTGCAATGTCAGGTCTCCGGCCAAGCACTGCAGCAGCAAACTCCGATTGTGGAGTTAACAACGCAACTAATGGTGAAGTTGCTGCAGAATATCCAGCTGACATGCTTTGCTGGAGTGCAATCGCGATTTGAGTTAAGTTAATTGCTGAGTTGGGATCATGAAACTTACTGGCGCCAATCTCGGTTGCAACTTTAACTAGCGCTGACCAGCCATGTTGACCGCGAGCTAACAAAACGGCTCGGTACTGCTTTAAATCTCGATATTTACCGCCTTTCGCTGGCGTTTTTGGATTAGTTGGTTTCTCAACTCGTAGCGCACCTGATGAGCAAACTGCCACATCAATTCCAAGAATTGGTGAAACATCATGGGCAATGCAACTTTTAATAAATCGCACTGCACCACTAATCTCATCGCGATCAGTTAATGCTAACTGAGTTAAACCTAGGTTTTTTGCAGCTAGCACCAAGTCTTCTGGTAATACTGCGCCATATTTCATGGAAAAACCACTTGCAACATGTAAGTGTGGAAAGTTCATTTAACTAACTTTCGAATCAATTCCCATTGTTGCGTAGCTTCGTGATAGCAAATTTCAATCACAACTGACTGCTGAGCTGATCTGGCCAATAATCGCCAACATTTAGTCTCGCTCACCCTGCCAGTACGCCACCAGTTATTACGGTTACGCCAAAACTGCAGAATCTGAACTACCTTAAATTTATGATTATTTAATTGCAGCAAAGTTGGCTGATCAGCATTGCTGCTAATTACCTGCAAGTTAGGTTGGTTGCGCATAGTTAGCTCCTGGCGATCACTGCTTCGCCCAGGAAGCCGGGCTGGGACTGGGTGGAATCAACTACATGGCTTCCCACATGAAGCTGATTCCACGCAACGCAGCAGCTCCCCAGGGGGTCGGGGCGAACTGGGCTGCGCTGTCTGATTTAAGGAGCTACCTCAGATCAGATGCCAGATCCGATTTCGATTAGGTGTTTAGTCGTTCCGGAGACTATTCGAACACCTGTTCGAATAGTCATAGTCAAACATGAGGGTAAGACAACCGTCAACTCAGGGTGAAATCGTGCCGGCGCGGCCAGCACCAGCTGCAGCAATCCCCTGCAGCAACACAATTCCCAGCATGGCGGTAAGCCCTAAGGTCCAGCCGCCCGAAACCTCAACCAGCACCCCAATCAATAACGGCCCGGTTGCGGCAATTAAATATCCAATTCCTTGCATCATGCTTGATAACGCCTGCGCCTCACCTGCTGAACCACTTCGCAGCACCACCAAAATCAGCGATAGCGGAAATGTTGCTGCTTGGCCAAGTAATGCCAAAAAAACCCAAAAAGCTAAACGCCAGCCCGAATCAATTAGCAGACCCAAATAACCAATCGCAGTAATTATCGAAAACCACCACAAGATTGAACGCTGATCAGATCTAGTAGTTGCCAAATGTGGCACATAAGTAGCCGCGATCGCACCGATCAATGAAATTATCGCAACCGTCAAACCGGCGACTGAAAGTTGAAAACCTCGATCTAACAAAATCGTTGGAATCCAAGTTCCGGCCGCATAAGCATTCATGGACTGCAAGCCAAAAAACATTGTTACTTCCCAGGCTCGCTTATTCGTTAACAGCAATCGCCAACCAGGTTGCTGCTGCGATTGCAACTGGCGCAGGTCTTGATTTCGCAATCGCAGTTGCCACCAAATTGCAGCAACAGTTGCAATCACTCCCCAGGGCAGCATCGCTAACTGCCAGCCATATCTGGTAGCTGAACTAAGAGGTGCGGCAACCGCAAGTGCTAATGCGGCAGCAATTCCCATCAACATGACATAGCTGCCAGTAATTACGCCAGCATGACTTCCGCCATGTACTTTGACCCAAGCTGGCAACATCACATTCAACACTGCAGTTGATATTCCCATGACTAAGGTAAAAAAGAACAGCGCAAAGATGCTGCCAGTTCCACGTAACATCAACGCTAAAGCCAGCAGCCACATCGAGAGTGAAATGACTCGATCCACGCTACCTAAGCGATTTAACCATCCCACAACTGGTGTTACTAAGCTAAAGCAAAGCACTGGAATTGCAGCAAGCCAAGCTAATTCAATTGTTGAAAGTCCTAGATCCATGCCAATAACGGTAAGAATCGGCGTAATAATTGCAATACCAGTTCGCATATTTATCGCGATTAGATAGACCGGAAAGCCAGCCTTTGCGTTATATATAAATTCGCGCACTTATTACTAATTACTCTCCGCAGCATCGGCATATTCGCAACTAGCTAGCGGCGCACCATCACAGCAATTGGCTTTGGCATGGCAATGCGGACATAGCCAACGAGTGGCAATAGGGTCAAAAATTTGGGAGCAGAAATCGCATTCCATTAGCGGATTATTGCTGATTCACCCGCAAAGACACTGCAATAACACCTATTTTTCTAACTGGTGCGCCGCATGATCTGCTGGGAGCAATCTGATTGCTCGATAGATGCCATAACCCCACATCGAAATACTGATCAAATACGCCACCACACTTATGCCAGAGGGAACCTCAAGTGATACCAGCAGCTGACGAACATTTAGTAGCACAATTAAGCCACCGACAAATACTCCCAAAATCCGCTGTGGGGCATTTTTCACTAGCCAGGCTGCAACTGGCGCAGCTAAGGTGCCACCTAACACCAGTGCCAAGATGGCATCCCAAGGCAGATCTTTAGCACCCAGTCCAACCAAGAATCCCAAACTCGATGCAATCGCCACCACTAACTCTGCGGTGTTAGTAGACCCAATTGCTTTTCGAGGCTCCAGGGCATTTGAAGCAGTTAGCGAAGTCGTGACAATTGGTCCCCAGCCACCGCCACCAGTTGAATCTACAAATCCGCCAACTAAACCAAGTGGTGCTAACCAGCGAGCACGTGCTCGACGTTTTCGGCCAAGAATGGTTTGCCGACTAAATCGATACAGCACAACTAACCCCATAATCAAAAGAATTGATGACGTCCACGGGATAGCTGCCCGTAGATTGATATTGCTAAGCACAATGGCACCGACGAATGCTCCGATTCCACCGGGGATGGCAACTTTTATCGTGGCATGCCAATCCACATTGCGATATTTAATATGAGCGGCACCGCTAGCCGCCCCAGTTGCAATCTTGGCGAAATGCACCACTGCCGAAGCTGCTGCCGGCGAATAAGCCAAGGAGATCAACACGGTAGTTGAGATCACGCCAAATGCCATTCCCATGGCGCCGTCAATCATTTGCGCAACAAAGCCAGCAACTGAAACCAGCAGCAACGTAGTCATGTTCAGATATTACACATTTTCTACAGTTTTAGTGCTAAATACAGTTACTTAGATTTCGCCCGCGGACTTATTAACAAGGCATT
>JBJOHY010000042.1:0-5825 GCA_046047475.1 Actinomycetota bacterium
CGTCACGACAAGGATGGCATCCCGGCAACCGTTGCTCACATTGAGTACGACCCGAACCGTACCGCTCGCATCGCTCTTCTGCACTACGCAGATGGCGAGAAGCGCTACATCATTGCGCCGAACAAAATTTCACAGGGTGATCAGATCGAAACCGGTCCAGCTGCTGACATCAAGCCTGGCAACAACTTGCCGCTAAGAAACATTCCAGTTGGTACGGTGATTCACGCAGTTGAATTGAAGCCAGGTGGCGGTGCCAAGCTTGCTCGCGGTGCTGGTTCATCAATTCAGTTAGTTGCTAAAGATGGTCCATATGCGCAGCTTCGTCTGCCAAGTGGCGAAATTCGCTCCGTTGATCTTCGTTGCCGTGCCACCGTTGGTGAAGTTGGAAACGCAGAGCAGAGCAACATCAATTGGGGTAAAGCTGGACGTATGCGTTGGAAAGGCGTTCGCCCAACTGTTCGTGGTGTTGCGATGAACCCAGTTGATCACCCACACGGTGGTGGTGAAGGTAAGACATCTGGTGGTCGTCACCCAGTTAATCCAAAGGGTAAGCCAGAAGGTCGCACTCGCAGCCGAAAGAAAGCAAGCAACAAGTTCATTGTCCGTCGTCGCAAGTCGAACAAGAGTCGCTAGGAGTATTGAGCAATGCCAAGAAGCCTTAGAAAAGGTCCATTTGTGGATCTGCACTTAGCTAAGAAAGTTGATGCGCAGAACGCAGCTGGCACCAAGACTGTTATCAAGACTTGGTCACGTCGTTCCATGATCACCCCAGACATGATCGGTCACACCATTGCCGTGCATGATGGTAAGAAGCACGTGCCAGTTTTCGTAACCGAAAACATGATTGGCCACAAGCTTGGTGAGTTTGCACCAACTAGAACTTTCCGCGGTCACGCTAAAACTGATCGCGCTGCGGGCAAGTAAGAATTAGAAAGAAAACAGAGAGGTAGAAATGGAAGCCAAGGCACAAGCGCGCTACGTCAGAGTAACGCCGCAGAAAGCTCGGCGCATAATTAATCAGATTCGCGGCATGGCGACTTCTGATGCGCAAGCTTTGTTGCACTTCGCACCACAAGCAGTGAGCGAGCCAATTGGTAAAGTGCTTGGTAGTGCCGTGGCAAATGCCACCAACAACTTCAACATGAATCCAGATGCCCTCTTTGTAACTGAAGCATTCGTTGATGAAGGACCAACCCTTAAGCGATTTAGACCACGAGCACAAGGTCGTGCGTTTGAAATTCTGAAGCGTACCTCTCACATCACAGTTGTAGTTGGTGATGAGTTTGCCGTCGCAAATGGTCCAGAGCGACTAAAGAAAGAACCGAGAGTTAAGAAGCGTCCAATTTTGCAAGCACCAGCTGCCAAGAAAACTGAAGCAGCTGCCGCGCCAGCCAAGAAAGCAGCTCCGGCCAAAAAAGCTACAGCTAAAAAAGCAGCTCCGGCAAAGAAGGCAGCACCAGCGAAGAAGACAACTGCCAAAAAGGCAGCACCAGCAAAGAAAACTGCTGCTAAGAAATCTACTACCAAGAAGGAGAAATAACAGTGGGTCAGAAAATTAACCCGCACGGCTTCCGCCTTGGTTATTCTGCGGATTTCTCAAGCCGTTGGTTTGCCGACAGCACAAAGACCGGTCAGCGCTATGTTGATTACGTTGCGGAAGATGTAAAGATTCGCAAGATGCTTGCTAAAGGCATGGAGCGCGCTGGAATTTCTCGCGTTGAGATTGAGCGCACTCGCGAGCGAGTTCGAGTTGATATTCATACTGCACGTCCCGGCATTGTGATTGGTCGTCGCGGTCAGGAAGCTGATCGAATTCGTGGCGATCTCGAAAAACTAACTGGCAAGCAAGTTCAGTTGAACATTTTGGAAGTAAAGAACTCCGAAGTTGATGCGCAATTAGTAGCCCAGGGTGTTGCCGAGCAGTTAGCAAGTCGTGTTTCGTTCCGACGCGCAATGCGTAAAGCAATTCAAACCACGATGAAGTCAGGTGCTCAAGGAATTCGAATTCAGGTTTCAGGTCGATTGGGCGGCGCTGAAATGAGTCGAACTGAGTTCTATCGTGAAGGTCGTGTTCCACTACACACTTTGCGCGCTGACATTCATTATGGTTTTTATGAAGCACACACCACCTTTGGTCGAATCGGCGTAAAGGTTTGGATTTATCGTGGCGATGCACCAATTACTCGAGCAGAGAAGGAAGCAGCTGCTGCTGCCGCAACTCGAGTTCCAGGCACTGGTGGGGCAACCCCAGGTCGTCGCGGTGGCAAGGGACGTAATGCTGAAGCAGCTACACCTGCTGAAGCTCAATCGGCAGCGACGGAGGCGTAAATCATGTTAATTCCTCGCAAAGTTAAGCACCGAAAGCAGCACCATCCAAAGCGCTCCGGTAAAGCAACTGGAGGCACTGAAGTGACTTTTGGTGAATATGGTTTGCAAGCACTTGAGCCTGCATATGTCACTAACCGACAGATTGAAGCTAGCCGTATTGCAATCACTCGTCACTTAAAGCGTGGTGGAAAAGTTTGGATCAACATCTTCCCAGACCGACCACTAACTAAGAAGCCAGCTGAAACACGTATGGGTTCCGGTAAAGGTTCACCTGAGTTCTGGGTAGCGAACGTAAAGCCAGGACGTGTGATGTTTGAAGTTTCTTTCCCAACTGAGCAAGTTGCTCGAGAAGCATTGCTGCGTGCAGCACATAAGCTTCCAATGAAATGTCGAATTGTTCGACGCGAAGTAGGTGAGTAAAGATGGCCGTAGGAACTGATATCCAAGATCTTCGAGTGCTATCTGATGATGCATTGGCCGAGAAGCTACAAGAAGCAAAGCAGGAGTTGTTTAACTTGCGCTTCCAGGGAGCAACCGGTCAGCTAGAAAATCACGGCCGACTAAAAGCAGTACGTCGTGACATCGCCCGCATCTACACCATCTTGCGCGAGCGCGAGCTTGGCATTACCACCGTTGGAGGTGCCGCATGAGTGATCGATCAAATCGCAAGACCCGTGAAGGTTTAGTTGTTAGCGACAAGATGGACAAGACTGTTGTTGTTGCAGTGGAAGATCGCTTTAAGCATCCACTGTATGGCAAGGTAGTTCGTCGCACTAGCAAACTTAAAGCACATGATGAAGCAAATGCTGCTGGCATTGGCGATCGTGTTCTACTAATGGAAACCCGTCCACTATCTGCAACCAAGCGCTGGCGCGTGGTTGAGATTCTCGAGAAGGCTAAGTAACAGAACTCTGTTACTAACCGAAAGTGAGTAAGAAGTGATACAGCAAGAGTCGCGATTAAAAGTCGCTGACAACACTGGAGCTAAAGAATTGCTTTGCATTCGAGTGCTGGGCGGATCTCATCGTCGTTACGCAGGTGTAGGCGATGTCATCGTCTGCTCCGTTAAGGACGCAGTTCCAGGTGGATCAGTGAAAAAAGGTCAAGTTGTTAAGGCAGTAATTGTTCGCACTGTTCGATCAATTCGCCGCCCAGATGGTTCTTATATTCGCTTTGATGAGAACGCAGCGGTAATCATCAAAGGCGATGGCGAACCACAGGGAACTCGTATCTTCGGTCCGGTTGCACGCGAACTTCGCGACAAGCGATTCATGAAGATCATCTCGCTAGCACCGGAGGTGTTGTAATCATGGCACTTAACGTAAGAAAAGGCGACACAGTTCAGGTCATCAGCGGAAAAGATCGCGGCGCTACTGGCCGAGTCATCTCAGTTGATGTCAAAAAAGAGCGCGTCATTGTCGAAGGTGTTAATCGCGTAAAGCGTCACACCAAAGTTGGCCAAACCACTCGTGGCGGCACAACTGGTGGCATCGAAACTAAAGAGGCGCCAGTTCATGTTTCTAACGTGATGGTGGTTGATCCAAAAGATAACCGCGGCACTCGAGTTGGCAAGAAGCGCGAGAAAGTCACTAAGACTCGAACTGATGGCACAACTTATGAATCAACTCGTGCGACCAGAGTTGCTCGACGATCAGGTAAGGAGCTGTAATGAGCACCAAGACATTGCCTCGACTAAAGCAGCAGTATCGCGCTGAAGTTGCACCAAGCTTGAAAACTAAGTTTGGCTATGAAAACGTAATGCAGACACCAACGTTGACCAAGATTGTGATCAACATGGGTGTTGGCGACGCGGCTCGAGATAGCAAGATGATTGAAGGCGCAATCCGCGATCTAACTGCGATCTCTGGCCAGAAGCCACTAGTTAATCGGGCTCGCAAATCTATTGCGCAATTCAAACTGCGTGAAGGTATGCCTATTGGCGCTCACGTTACGTTGCGTGGCGATCGGATGTGGGAGTTTCTAGATCGTCTGCTATCGGTAGCGCTACCTCGTATTCGTGACTTCCGTGGGTTGTCACCAAAGCAATTTGATGGTCATGGCAACTACACCTTCGGCTTAACTGAGCAAAGTGTGTTCCATGAAATTCTGCAGGACAAGATTGATCGAGTCCGAGGCATGGACATTACCATCGTTACATCCGCAACTACCGATGAGGAAGGCCGTGAGTTGCTTCGCAGCTTGGGCTTCCCATTTAAAGAGGCATAAACATGGCAAAACTAAGCAAGATCCATCGCAATTTGCAGCGCGAAGAAGTTGTGCAGCGCTATGCCAAGCGACGCGCTGAGCTAAAGGCAATCATCAAGAGCGAAACTGCAACTGATGAGCAGAAAGCAGCAGCAGTAGCTGAGTTGCAGAAGCAACCACGCAATGCCTCCGCAGTGAGATTGCGTAATCGTGACACCGTGGACGGCCGTCCACGTGGTTACCTCCGTAAGTTTGGTGTTTCTCGCGTGCGTTTTCGTGGGATGGCGCACCGTGGTGAACTACCTGGTATCACCAAGAGCAGTTGGTAAATAACTTTGTTGTAGGTCTGATTGAAATTCAATTGGATACCGCAGCAGGAAAGAGATAACCGGCCATGACTATGACCGATCCAATCGCCGACATGTTGTCGCGAGTGCGAAATGCAAATGCCGCACATCACGATACGTTGTCGATGCCACACTCCAAGATGAAGGAGGGGCTGGCACAGATTCTGTTGAATGAAGGTTACATCGCAGGATTCAAGACTGAAGATGCTGAAGTTGGCAAGACACTAACTATTGATCTGAAGTATGGACCTAACCGAGAGCGCTCAATTGCTGGCGTTCGTCGAGTTAGCAAGCCTGGTCTTCGCGTGTATGCCAAGTCAACAGAGCTACCAAAGGTTTTAGGTGGACTAGGTATTGCCATCATCTCCACATCATCCGGATTGCTTACTGATAAGCAAGCAGCAAAGAAAGGCGTAGGCGGAGAAGTTCTTGCCTACGTCTGGTAAGCGGGGTATGTGATGAGTCGTATTGGTAAGAATCCAGTTATCGTGCCAAACGGAGTTACCGTAACTATTGCTGACAATGTCGTAACAGTTGCCGGACCAAAAGGCACGTTGAGTCACACCGTTGCAGCACCAATCACGGTTGCTAAGAACGATGATGGATCAATTGCAGTAAATCGACCAAATGATGAGCGAATAGCCAAGTCACTTCATGGTTTAACTAGAACCTTGATTGCAAACATGGTGATCGGCGTGACTGATGGCTACTCCAAGACTATGGAGATCTCCGGTACTGGTTATCGTGTTGCTGCTAAGGGTAAAGATTTGGAATTCTCACTTGGCTACAGCCATCCAGTTCCAGTTGTTGCGCCAGACGGAATTACGTTTGCCGTGGAATCACCAACCTTGCTTCATGTCTCCGGCATTGATAAGCAACTCGTTGGTGAAACTGCAGCGAAACTTCGCAAACTACGTAAGACCGATCCATATAAGGCAAAAGGTG
>JBJOHY010000043.1:0-6989 GCA_046047475.1 Actinomycetota bacterium
AGCAGTTCGAGAAAGATATATTAGCTCTGGAAACTCAAGTTGGAATTAAGATTTGGCCGTTTATGCCAATGACTAAGAAAAGTTCTAGTGGTGCCAGACCAAAGGCCACGGAGATATTAACTGAAAATCAAAAACTTAAGATCCAACAGCGATCGAAGCTTGAATTTGAGTTGTTTGATTATGATCCAGCCTAATTACTGTTCTTCTTCGTTGTCAGTTAACAATTCAGTTAGATCTTCGAGACCACTGGTGTATTGGCCAAGGGTGGTTCTGGCTGTATCAATTTGATCTCTGATCGATAAATAGCCTACCTCTAGCGACTTTGCTACTGCGGTTGCTTCTCGACGAATTTTCTCAATTTTGGTGCGCTCTCGCATTAGTTCGGCAGAAATCTTCGCTCGAACCTCACTAAGTTTCTGCTGGGCAGCATACTCTGCTTCGGCGATGATTTCAGCAGATTTTTTGGCACTAGCACTTCTTTGTTGTTCAATTTCTTTACGTAGAGTTTCGAGTTCGTTAGCTACCTTCTTCTCAGTCTCAATTTTCATACGTTCAGTTTGCTGTTCAATTTGTGCCTTTTTTGTTTCGGCATCTGCGACCAATTTATTTGATATTGCTTCGGCCTCACGCAAGTTGGTCTCGGCATCCTTCCGCATAAGCTCCGATTCTTTGCGTGACTCATTCTGACGTCTCTCGATCTCCACTAATGCTTTTTGTTCAGCATTTTTGGTTGCTTTTACAATTGCCAAGGTGTGTTCTCCGGCAAGCGCTATAATCTCGACTTCATTTAGCGAGTAGAGGTCCCGACGTTTCTTAAGTTCATTTATTTCAGCCCTGAGTGCGCTTATCTGCTCCGCCGCAGCCACATCTAAATCTTCACTTTGCGTAATGTCTTTAGGTGCCTGTGACAACCCAAGGCTTTCGGTCATGTAGCTAACTAGTCGTAGTCGACCGCGATTGCTTGCCATAACTCCTCCAAATCACCGCGTTGTGCCCTTATGTTACTGCGAGTGGAAATTCGATCTAACAGCGGCTATGGCCGTAGTACGGTCAACATCTCATTCAACTCAATTGCGATCAGGCGCGATGCTTCTCTTGTCCAGTGCACCCCATCCGCTTGTCGCAGCAGTATGGATTTGCCGTCAATAGTGGCTCTCAATTGGGGCTGAATGTTGGTGAAAGTGTCCAGTTGTTTGAGGAAAGGTAGCGCAGCAGCAGTGGCAGTGAGGCTGGAATTTATCTTTGCGTAACTTAGATTTCTATTCTCATTTCTAGTTGGCGGAGGTCCAGCCCAAATTAAGTTAGTTACGCCATTGGCTTGAAATTCCGTTGATACGAGTTGAATTCGTCTCGAATATTCATCAATCCAACCATCTGAAGTTCGCTCGATTAATTCACCGTTGGTGACCATATTTACGGTATCACTGCCGCCAAGAATGATAATTACCAGGTCCGGTTGATACTTTGACGTTAAGTCGCGAGCATATTGCGCCCAATCCAACACATTTGGCTTTGTTAAGCCAGAGCCATTTGCCCACTCCATTCGAATTACAAAGTTTTCATTATCAGCCATTAATTTAACTAGTTCCTGACCAGGATAAGTTGATAACGAGTCGCCAGTCACTAAAACTCGAATCACTCTACCAATATTTTCTCTTGATAATTCGTTCTGATCCAGCACAGGAATGGAATTTAAGATCAAACCATCTCCTGGTCGACTAATCTCAGCAATTGTTTCTGGAATCTCTGGAATTATTGTTTCGTTAACTTGTTGCTCTGCCGCAATGGTTTGTTCAACAAGTGAAATTCCATCCCGATTTCGGTTTCTTATTCGGTCAATTACATTTTCAACAGAGCCCACCCCGACGCTCTCTGAGAAATCCTTTACAAATTTTGAAACCGATATAGACACTTCACGAGTTAGTCCAGGTTCAATTGCTAGAGAAGCGGCATAAACTGAATTTGCACTAACGAACCAACTTGCAATACCAACTAACCACACTGTTAGAATTACACTCGCAGCATTTCTCGATGCACCACGATAATTAACAATTAGCCGATGGCCGACGGTTTCTTTTTTGGCTTTTGGGTTCATGATCAGAATTGGAAGTAGATGAAGGGACTTACGCCGTTGCCAGAGGTTAATAGTGTTACTAATGCAGCTGCAATTCCAACACCAATTGCGGCCAGCGGAACTGGTATCGCACCAATTAAATCATTGCTCCGTTCAGTAAGTTTGCTTGGTAAATATTGACCGAATAGCCCCATTGTGATGAGCAAAATTACTAGCGGCGTAATAGTTAATGTCGCTTCATCAAATGAAGTGAAAAGTTCTGCGAAAATGCTCAACGCATCATTGATGGTTTCAGATCGGAAAAATACCCATACTAAATTAACAAATGTGAAAGTTAGCAAAACTGAAGCTATAGCTGGGAGCTGAATCTTCTTATTGATTCGGAAGTATCGCTCCACCGCAAGACCAACTCCATGCAAAAGTCCCCAAACTATGAAGGTGACGTTCGCGCCATGCCAAAAACCACCAATGGTCATAGTTGCAATTAAATTTATCATCGTTCGACGTTCGCCTTTTTGATTTCCACCAAGTCCAACATAAAGATAATCGCGCAAGAATCGGGATAACGTCATATGCCATCGACGCCAGAATTCCTGCAAGCTTGCCGCACGATATGGTCGATCAAAGTTTTGTGGAAATCTAAAGCCAAGCAACATAGCAATTCCGATCGCCATGTCGGTGTACCCTGAGAAGTCACAATAGATTTGAACACCAAAGGCCAGAATTGCGATCAAGATATCCCAAGAGGAATGGGCCGAAGGGGCGCCGAATACTTGATCCACTGACAATCGACCTAGCTGGTCAGCGATTACTACTTTCTTAATTAAGCCAGATGCAATTAGTACTAGAGCCGGCGATAGCGGAATTTCTCTGGGATTTCGCGGTGTTTGTAGCTGCGGGATAAATTCTGATGGCCGCACAATGGGGCCGGAAACCAAATGTGGAAAGAAGGTTAAGAGCACAGCAAAATCAATGAATTTTGCTGGCAGCATTCGTTCACGATAAACATCCATAACATAGGAAATTGCTTGGAAGGTATAAAACGAAACACCAATTGGCAGAATTATCCGCAAGGCCAACAGATTTGAATCGCCCCCAAAATCACCAAATAGCGCATTAAAGGAGTCAATAAAGAAGTTGAAGTATTTAAAAATACCCAAGGTGATCAGATCAACCACAATAATTGTGGCTAGCGCCCAGGTCTTTTTGCGATGAACATGTCTTACTCGATAAATCTGCATGGCAGCAAATTGGTTTGCAATTACCATGAAGATGAGCAGCGCAATAAATCGATAATCGGCAAAACCATAAAAAGTGAGCGATGCGATGATGATAAATGGTTTCCAGTACTTTGGCATTGGCATTAAAAGCCAGCTAATTAAAATAATAACGCTAAAAAACAACGCAAAAGTGAGAGTAGGAAATGCCATTAGCTCACCTGCACTTACTCAGTGCCTGCAAGTGAATTAATCATGACTTCAGATTCGCTAGCATAGGCAAACCAAACTTGTCCCGCCTTCAATTCAATTGGTTCGCCATTGTAGGTAAATGTTGGAAACTCATAGTCGTTAAATCTTTCCCAGGTAACTTCTAAACTCTTTCCATTGCGTAGCACATAAGCTTTTCCAGTTCCAGTAAGTATTTGGTCTGGCACATCTTTGCCATATGAGTCTTTCAGTCCTGAGGGCTTGGTTTCAGTTATCTGAATTACCACCGTCGATGCGGTTAGCGCTTCATTTGTCAAACTATCAATTGCCTTCTCACTATCAAAATAAACTTCCCAACCACTACCGGCAACCCAAACGAATTCAGTATCACTTGCTGGATAGTCAATTAAGGCTGATGAAATCTTTTGGGCAGCTGGATGAAACTCACGACTAAAGTCAAAACCAGTAATTGCTTTACTGACCTCACGTTTTGCCTCGGCTAACTCAATTAATCTCGCTGGATCGACCATCAGGTTATGTGGTGCATAGCGCGGTGGTTCCGCTCGGTACCAACCATCACCAGTAACTCGATTTGAGATATCAACAAATTGTTCAACATCTAATAACGGTAATAATTTGGTTTGTGCGCCGGAATAGCCAAATGCGGGTGAGCCAAATTGGCGCAAGATTGAAATATCGGTGGGACGAGCTGATCGAATAGGACCTACGCTCGCTGGAATGTCAGTTGCATAAACTGCAACCAGTCGGGAGTAGCCACCTTCAATACGCTCAACATAAATTTGGTCGGCTGCAGCCAGTCCTTCATGCGGGCGGGACTGTTCCACATTATCAATCTTCAAGATAAGTACTGGTTTGTTCAAGCCGAACTCCCGCCCAGATAGCGGACTTGGATCAATCGGACCAACTGGTTCCATTGGCCCGCTCTCGTCTTCAAACCATGAGGAAACCTGGGATGCGCAACCAGAAATCAAAAGCAAAATTGCAAGTGCGAGAGACCATTTTTTTACCGACATCAAGAGGGATTAAATCACAAATTGTTGCGCCAGTGCCTGACCAGATAACCAAAACAGGCCAAACTGACCAGCAATAGGGGCGCGAGCAGAACTGGCAATACTTGAGCTCCCTGACTTTGCAGTACGAAGCCAGCTGCTGGCGGCAATATCAGTGCTCCGGTCATCGCTGCCAACATCAGCAAAGTGGTAGCCAGCGGATCTCCGGGCGTTCGGGCGGCAACCCAATCTGACGCCGCAGCAAAAACTGGACCGATCAACAAACCCATCACGGCAATAGCAAACGGCGCAATCTCGGTAACGGCGATTGCAACAACGATTACTGGAAACGCGATACTTACCGATCCAATCAATAGTGCTTCAGCTGATAATCGATGTGAAAGTGGGGTCGCAATTATGCGACCCAAAGTAAACATCAAATAGAACAGTGCCCCAGTGATAGCACCGGTTTCCAAGGACCCGGTCCGCTCCTGCATTAACGTAGGTAGCCATGAGCCGGCTGAAACTTCTAAACCAACATAGAACGCAATACCAATAAAGAAGATAGTCAACATAGGCTTATTTCTTACTACTGGTGTATCACTGCTGATTGTTTCAACTTTCCAATCAAGCCCACTTACTAGTAACAAGGAAATGGCTGCTACAGCAACAGTGGAGATCATGATCATTGGCAAGTACTGCGCGGTTAATACTGCAACAAGTAGCGGTCCAAGCACAGCACCAACGCCAAAAATTGCATTTGCAAAATTGATTTTCACACTGGTGCGATTATCCGATCGAGTAATAGCTTGAATTAGTCCAACATCTAATACGCCAAAACCAAATCCAGCAAAAATAGCAGATGCTAAAACCATAGAAAATTCAGTCGCAAGGACTATGCCACAAAATCCAATTGCAAATGCGATGATTCCTAATCTGATGAACCAATAAATAGTTTTTCGTCTAACTAAATATTGCGTAAGCAGAATTCCAGACAGTGCTCCGGCGTTAAGAAAAAACAAGGTCGTACCAACAGTGCCAATTGTTAGATCATGTTTATCCGCTAACCAGGGCAACACTGGGCCCCAACCACCTGAGGTAAGGCCAATGGATGCAAAAATCGCGCTCGCTCCCATAAAGCTCTTTTGCGATACATCTCTAGTGGTTAGTTGATTAGTCATAGTGGGTGAGTTTGCTCTACTTTGATTGATTTGAGTTGCCGAATTGCCTGGTTTATCGAGATTTCTTTAGTTCTTCGAGAATTTCTCGGAGCAAAATTACATCTGCCGGCTCAAGATTCTGGGTGACATCTTGGTTATCCTGCCGAATTAGTTCGCGGATCCGATTAACTGGCACAATAACTACGAAATACAACACAGTTGAAGTAATGACAAATGCCATTAGTGAATTAATCACAATTCCTAGGTCTAACGCCTGCCCGCCACCAATACCTATTGAGATCTCTGCAGTTTCGGCACCAGCAACTCGAGCAACTAATGGAGTGAGAATTCCAGTAGATATCGCCGTTACCATTGCGGTAAAAGCGGCGCCAATTACAACTCCAACGGCTAGATCTAGCACGGAACCGCGCAGAATAAAGTCTCGATATCCTTTAAACATATTTACTCCTACTGGCAGTGAGTTAATCTGTTGGTGATAACAGCACCTGCAAACTGCCATCTTGGTTTGCAGTAGCAACTCTAGTTGCTTCACTTAGTGAGATGGCAACCAAGACTTCCACTGCGTTACCACCAAGCCGAGAACTTGGCTGGCCAATCCGCAGCACTTGTGCGCTTCGGGCCACCATGCTGGCATAACCATCAACCGTGCTTAGAAGATCGATTTTTTGCCCAGCACTCAGCGCGGAACTAAGCAATTCACCTTCGATTTCAATTGAAATCGCAGTTTTCCCTGGCGGAATAATGAGTTCGGTTTGCGTCAAATTTGAGTTTGCGCTTTGTGACAGTGAGTTAAGCGCAGTTAGCACTGATAAGCCAGCAAAAATCGCGGCAAGCAGGCGTCGATTGCGCCTGACAAATTTTGGGAGTCGCTGCTGGGTGACGATTAATTTTGGCTTCATTGGAGTTCACCTGAAAGTAAAGCGGGTTCAGATGGAAGCTGTTCGAGTTTTACACAGAACTAATTAGTCGATCCACCATCAGTTGGTTTTGGCCGTGAGTCAGTCTTGTAGAAACCAGGCCCTTTAAACAGCACACCAATCCCGCCATAGACCTTCTTTGCCTCACCCTTACATTCGGGACAGGTCGGAATCGTCTCATCAGTAAAGGATTGAATTACCTCAAAGGCATGACTACATGCATTGCACTGAAATTGATAGGTAGGCATGGCGTAATTATCCAACATCTAGGCTAATGGCATGCAGCAGATATCACCCCGGCTAGTTAGCGCAATTGCATTAGGGGGAGCGATTGGTTCGATATCTAGATGGCAGCTGGCCCAAATTTTGCCATCCGACTT
>JBJOHY010000044.1:0-2845 GCA_046047475.1 Actinomycetota bacterium
GTCTCTCACAAATGAGAGTGATCCGGTTAGGAAACTGGAGTTGATCAAGAATTCACTAGTAGGTGTGATTTGAAGTTACTGATGCTGGTTGGCCCCTCAGGTGTGGGTAAAGGCACCATTATCAAAGAATTAAAGAAGCACCGAGATGATGTCTGGCTATCGGTTTCAGCAACTACAAGACCGGCAAGGTCAAATGAGATTCATGGCCAGGATTACTTTTTTCTCTCGCGCTCCGAATTTGAAGCCTTAATAGAAAAAAATGAATTGCTAGAGTGGGCGGAATACGCTGGCAATTATTACGGCACACCTAAGCAGCCAATTGTGGAGCATTTAGCAAAAGGTGATCTAGTGGTACTGGAAATAGAGCTCGCCGGCGCACGTCAAGTTAAACAAACCATGCCAGAGGTGATTGATGTCATGGTGATACCGCCGTCGCTGGAGGAGCTGGCCAGCAGATTGGAAGAGCGGGGTACGGAAACTCCGGCGGCTATTGAGCAGCGATTGGCCTTAGCCCAAACTGAGCTTGCCGCATTGAATGAGTTCAGACACCGCATCCGGAACGACAGGGTTTCTGACGCAATAGCGCAACTGCTACCCTTACTCCCTGCCTAATCGACCTAAAGGAAGTCTTATGTCCGGAGTCAACCAACGCCCAGAGGGCATCACCTATCCACCGATTGATTCACTCTTGGATAAGGCTGGCTCCAAATACCAACTGGTTATCTACGCTGCTCGTCGCGCGCGACAGATAAACGCTTACTACTCGCAATTGGGCGAAGGTCTGCTGGAATATGTTGGACCTTTGGTTGATAGTCATGTTCAAGAAAAGGCGCTTTCTATCGCAATGCGTGAGATCGATGCTGATTTGCTTAGTTACGAGCGCACTGAACCAGAACTTAGCGAAAATCGCGAGTAGCTAGGTTCCAATGCCGAAAGTACTCCTCGGCGTATCAGGCGGAGTTTCAGCTTATAAATCAGTATCACTAGCACGGTTGTTAATAGAAGCTGGAGCTGATCTCACAATTGTTCCTACTCCCAGCGCACTAAATTTTGTTGGTAAAGCTACCTGGGAAGCTATAAGTGGCAAACCAGTTTACGCTGAAGTATTTGAAGCAACTGATCGAGTTGCTCACGTCGCACTTGCTCGCGAAGCAGATTTGGTTGTAGTTGCACCTGCCACGGCAGATCTAATTTATCGAGCTGCCGCAGGTGCGGGCAATGACATGCTTTCCTCAATTTTATTGACTCACACTAAGCGGGTTATTTTCTTTCCAGCTATGCATTCGGAAATGTGGTTAAACCCAGCAACGCAGGCAAATGTTTCGGTGCTCCGTGAAAGAGGTCATTTAGTAGTAAATCCAGCAACTGGTGCGCTGGCTCGAGGAGATGAAGGAATCGGCAGATTGCCCGAACCAGAACAGATTGTGAGACTGATTAAGTCATATCTCGAAAAAACCAACCTAATCAATGACTTTCAAAACATAAAAGCTTTGGTCACCTTAGGTGGAACCAGTGAGAAGATTGATCCAGTTAGAAGCATCACCAATCGTTCAACTGGTGAAATGGGCGCCGCTATCTGCCGTGCGCTATATCTAAGAGGTGCGGATGTAACAGCTATAGCTGTAAATCACAGCGCAGTTTTACCGCATGATGTCAATATTATTTCAGTAACTACGGTGGCCGAATTAGCAAAGCAAACCAAGCAAGAAGTTGCTAACGCAGACTTAATTGTCATGGCTGCAGCGGTTAGTGATTTCACTGCCACGGCGCAGGAAGAGAAGATAAGTCGCACCGGCAAAGTTTCGCTTGAGCTGCAGGCCACCGAAGATATTTTGGCTGGATTGGGCGAAAGCAAAAATCCAAATCAATTTCTAGTCGGCTTCGCAGCTCAATCAAGCGACGTTATCGCAGCGGGAAAAGCTAAATTATTGCGAAAAAAATGCGATCTAATCGTCGCCAACGAAATAGGTGAAGAGCTTGGGTTCGGCGATCGGAAGACGGAGATTCACCTAATTTCTGAGACTGGAGTAGTTAGCACCGGCGAGGTTTCTAAGGATGCTGCCGCACATGCAATTCTTGATGAAATTACCCGAAAATGGCAGCTGCAGCACTAAGGTTTCCCTCTAGATAATTTTAGGAGTGATTTTGGCACGCAGGTTGTTTACCTCTGAATCTGTCACCGAAGGCCATCCAGACAAGATGGCAGATCAAATATCCGATGCAATTTTGGATGATCTGTTAGCGCAAGATAGCAAGAGCCGGGTGGCTGTTGAAACTTTGCTGACTACCGGACAAGTTCATGTTGCTGGCGAAGTTACCACCAATGGCTTCGCAGATGTGATGGCAATTGTTCGTGACGTGGTATTGGAAATTGGCTATGACTCCAGTGCTAAGGGTTTTGATGGACACTCGTGTGGGGTAAGTGTTTCAATTGGGTCGCAATCGCCAGACATTGCGCAAGGCGTTGATGATGCATTTGAAGAACGTTCAGGATCTACCGATCCATTGGATAAACAGGGCGCTGGTGATCAAGGTTTGATGTTCGGTTATGCGACCGACGAAACCCCGCAACTAATGCCACTGCCAATAATGATTGCACATCAATTAGCAAGCCAGTTAGCTCAAGTGCGTAAAAGCGGGGAAGTTGGATATTTACGGCCAGATGGTAAAACCCAAGTGTCTATTGAATATGACGGTGATCAAGCAGTTCGAATCGATACTGTTGTGGTTAGCACTCAGCATGCTCGAGATATTGATTTAGATCGAACCTTGACACCAGATATCAAGAAATATGTGATCGAACCTGTATTGCAGCAAGTAGCAAGTGATACTGAACTTCAAATTG
>JBJOHY010000045.1:0-3990 GCA_046047475.1 Actinomycetota bacterium
CTTGCAGCAGTTGGCATAGATTCAAATGAATATTCTGGCTTTGCCTTCGGGATGGGTATTGAACGAACTTTAATGTTTCGTAATGGCGTTTCCGATATGAGAGATATGGTTGAAGCAGATATACGTTTTACCAAAATGTACGGGGCTATCAACTAATGAGGATTTCGCATTCATGGCTAAAAGAATATGTCGATATTTCACCATATTCAATCGAGCAAGTTGCTAATGCATTCACGCATTTAGGTTTTGAGGTTGAAGAAATTATTGAGATTGGTAGTGAACTTACCGGACCTATCGTAATTGGCAAGGTGCTGGAAATTGAGACACTTACCGAATATAAAAAACCAATTCGATTTTGCCGAGTGCAAGTCGGACCAAAAGATGGTGAAGTAAACGAAATCATTTGTGGTGCAACCAACTTCAAGGTAGGCGACCATGTTGTTGTGGCATTACCTGGTGCAGTTTTGCCGGGTGGATTCCAGATCTCAGCTCGCAGTACCTATGACCGCATCTCTAATGGCATGATCTGCAGCCTAAAGGAACTTGGTATTGGAGACGAACACGCAGGAATATTGGTAGTTGAGGATCACTATCTCGTAGGTAGCAATGCCGTGTCTGAACTTCAATTAGTTGATACGGTTTTTGACCTTTCAATTCTGCCCGATCGTGGTTATGCCATGAGCGTTAGAGGTCTAGCAAGAGAATTAGCTGGATTCTTTGAAGCGAATTATCGAGATCCAGCTTTGGTTATGGCGGAATTTGAACGGCTCGATAAGAAGATCATCCCAGGAAAGATTCTGGCCGAAGACGCATGCTCTGTACTTTATTTAAGCACCATCGAGAATTTTAGGGTTGAAGAACAAACCCCCTGGGAGATGAAACGTAAATTGATCCTTTCGGGTATGCGAAGCATCTCGTTAGCGGTGGATATCACAAACTTTATTATGCTCGAATTAGGACAACCTTTGCACGCATTTGATGCAACAAAGGTTGATTCTGAAATATTAGTCAGATTTGCTAATACAAATGAATCCGTAACAACTCTCGATGGCGTGGAGCGCAACTTAACCGATCAGGATCTTGTTATCGCAGATAAAAGTAAAGCACTTTCTATTGCCGGAATTATGGGAGGTGCAGAATCAGAAATATCTAATTCAACCCAAACGATTGTGCTAGAAGCTGCGAATTTTGAAGCTGCTGCAGTTTCTGCGTCATCACGTAGGTTCAGTCTTGCCAGTGAGGCAGGTCGACGGTTTGAACGCGGAGTCGATCCAGCTTTACCTGAATTAGCAACAATCAAAGCACTTAATATGTTCCATCGTTACGGTAAGGCAACCATCCAGGGAACCTCGATAACTGGAAATCTGCCTTCGCCTAGGCAAATATATTTCGATATTAAGAAATTTGAAACCATATCTGGGCTTCGGATAGACCCTACTGAAATCAAGGCAGTTTTGGAACGGATTGGCTGTCAGGTTTCGTCAGGTGAAAAAGTTTCAGTCAACATTCCATCTTGGCGACCTGATTTACATGACACCAATGATTTGGCTGAAGAAATTTTGAGATTAGTAGGTTATGACAAAATTCCAATGATCTTACCAGTTCCAAAAGCGGGGTTAGGACTATCACCAGAACAGCGTCGTATCTCACTAATCAGAAGTTACTTGGCGTCCAACTCACTCATGGAAGTTCTGAATTATCCTTTCATTTCCCATAGTCAAGCACAGCAGTTCATACTCATTTCTGATACAGAATTGGTTCGTGTTGCTAACCCGCTATCTGAGGAATCTCCTTATTTGAGACCTTCTTTGCTGCCTGGATTACTTTTAGCGATGCAACGCAACTTAGGCCGAGGATCGTCAGATCTGGCAATCTTTGAGATGGGGTCAATATTTAGAAATAACAAGTCGGCCAAGCCAGCAAAAATTGCATTCCCACTTGGTAAAACTCAGTTGGGGACAATTGATTCTATGTTACCTATGCAAGAAGTATTGCTGGCTGGAATTTTCTCAGGCGCAATTGATCCTCAGAATCCGGTTTCTAGCGAAGTGAAATGGGATTGGGCCAGAGTAGTTCGATTATTAACCAAACTATTTGATCAGTTCCAAATAGATTTTGTACTAAATCAAACCCAATTGCAAGGGCTGCACCCAGGACGTTCAGCTGAAGTTCTGTCGGGAGGAGTTGTGGTTGGTCGAATTGGCGAGGTTAGCCCGCGAGTGCAGCGTAGCGTTGGCGCAGTTGATCGGATTTTGGTGTTTGAATTAGATATGAGTGTATTTACCAAGGACGCCGAAGACTCAATTTCAGCCAAACCAATTTCAACATTTCCAGTTGCAAAAGAGGATCTGTCAGTCTTAGTTGGTTTGAAAGTGTCAGGCTTGGAATTGGTGAACGCGGTAAAGGAGTGCGGCTTGCCTGAACTGGAAGCCGCTGAATTATTTGATTTGTATCAGGGCCCACCGGTCCCGGCGGATCAGAAATCCTTCACGCTAGCTCTCAGATTTCGAGCACTAGACCGAACCTTGAGTTCGGAGGAAATTGCCAGACTTAAGGGAATGATTCTTCAGCTTTTAAGCGATCGTTTTGGGGCCATTCTTCGTAGTTGAGCCCCTTTATTCATCTGAATGAATAAAAATGGTATACTTTCGGCATGATTAAGACCGCAGTAATTGGAGCGTCGGGGTATGCCGGTGCAGAACTTATGCGCCTGAGTTCAGCACACCCAAAGTTCAAGCTTAAATCTGTCGTTGCGAACAGCCTCGCTGGAGCAAAAATTGAAGAAAGCTTTCCGAACTTACAGCTTGAAATTACCCACTTTGATTCTATGGATGATTTTGTTCCAAGCGGAATTGACCTTTTCTTCTTTGCTCTGCCACATGGTGAATCGCAGAAGTTGATGGCCAAGATTCCAGAAAACGCATATGTAATTGATCTTGGGGCTGACTATCGCCTCGAAAGCAAGTCTCAGTGGTTGAAATATTATGGTGCGGATTATGCTGGACATTGGGTATATGGTTTAGCCGATGTTCCATCTATACAAGAAAAATTGAGCAACGCAAAACGAGTCGCAAATCCTGGTTGCTATGCCACGGCTATTAATCTTTCTCTCGCTCCATTCCTAAATACAAATTATTTAAAGCTTGATCAAGTCAATGTAGTTGCTGCCTCTGGAACTTCCGGGGCTGGCCGAAAAGCAACAATTGGGTTATTGACTGCTGAAAACATGAACAATTTGGTTCCATATAAAGTTGGCGGAATACATCAACACACTCCCGAAGTTGAACAATTCTTAAACAGCATGGCCCATTCCCAAGCTAAGGTGAATTTCACGCCAATACTTGCACCTATGCCCAGAGGGATCTTGGCAATCGTAACTGTGCCACTTCAGGGTCAAACTGATTTGATCCAATTGCGTGAAACCTTTTCGAAATTCTATAACGGAAACCCTTTCGTTAGATTGTTGCCAGAATCCGTGCAACCACAAACTAAAGCCACACTTGGCACTAATAATGCATTATTTCAACTGACCGTAAATGAAGATATGGATGTATTAGTTATCACCGCAGCCATTGATAACCTGGTAAAAGGTGCGGCTGGGCAAGCTATCCAAAATGCAAATTTGATGTTGGGCTTGCCGTTCGATACTGGACTTACAAGTATTGGAGTATTTCCGTGAGTGTGTCAGGTCCAAAGGGATTTCGTGCTTTTGGTGTTCATTGCGGCTTAAAGCAGTCCGATCTTGATTTGGCATTAGTGCACAACATTGGACCTTGTTATGACGCCGCAGCAGTATTTACAACTAATGATGTAAAGGCTGCGCCAGTGCTTTGGTCGGAACAGATCATCAAAACCGGAAAATGCAAGGCCGTGCTCATTAACAGTGGCGGAGCTAATGCTTGTACCGGAGCTAAGGGATTTGCCGTAACTCACCGCAGTGCAGAGTATTTAGCTACCCGGCTCGGAATAGATCCGTTGGATGTTGCAGTT
>JBJOHY010000046.1:0-3536 GCA_046047475.1 Actinomycetota bacterium
GGCTTTCCATTTTTAACTCTAAAATCGCATTATGCATAGTTAATACTCGGTCATAACTGAAATTTTGATGGTAATAAATTTTTGGTACTCGCCATACCGGCAACTCACTTTGATAGGTTGGATCTGCTGCCTTTTCGTATGCATACATTGTTATCTCATGCGTTCTGATGTGATCAGGATGCGGATAGCCACCGTTTTCATCATAAGTTGTTACGACCTGCGGCTTGAATTCTCGAAAAATCTCAACTAGCGGTGCTGCAGCAGTTGCTAAGTCTTGGGCAGCAAAGCTATCAGCTGGAACTGGCGGTTTTGGGTCACCTTCCGGATAACCACTGTCAATAAAACCTAACCACTTATGCTGACAGCCTAATATTTTCAGCGCAGCTTCCATCTCTGCTTTTCGAATTTGGGCTAAGTCGTAGTTGTCTGGAAGGGCTAAATTCTGATTCAAAATATCACCACGCTCACCACCTGTTGTGGTGACGATCAATACTGATACGCCTTCAGCGACATATTTAGCAACTGTGGCTGCGCCCTTGCTGGCTTCATCATCCGGATGTGCATGAACGGCCAGGAGTCTTAACTCATTATTCATAGCGCGTAGTTTGGCAGTAATCTTCGGGTAACTAACCAAGGACACTGATGCCGATAACAAAATCCCAATGGGAGCAGCTAACACCTGAAGTCCAAGCCCGCTACCCCAAGCCAGGTTCAAATTTTGGACTTTGGTCAGTTGGTGTTTTGGCTGCCGCAGTGATTGCTGGCTTTGTTGGCTTTGGCTTCAGTAAGTTTGTTGATTTACCTGCTGTTGGCAAGTTAACTGGTTTTGAAATCCAAAGTGACAACACAGTCCTTACCAGATTTGAAGTAAGCCGAGATCCCGGAACAGTAATTACGTGTGCCTTGCGAGCACAAGATGATCGCCGAATCGATGTTGGTTATGCCTGGGTTGAGATCGCCGCCAGTAATGAACGGGTCACAGCGTTGAGTTATCCATTGGCAACCCGTGACTTGGCAGTCTTAGTTGAAGTATTGGGCTGCACCGCAGGTACCAGCGTTACTGGTGTGCCCGTGCCACAAATTGAACCTGGCACGCAACTGCCAGAACAACCTGCACCTGGCCGATTGCCACCAGGCTTGTAGCCTTCCGCCATGAACGAGATTCACTGGTTAACGCAAGAGGCATATGACCGACTGCAAGCTGAGCTGGCGGAACGCGAGACTGAAGTCCGAGCTGAGTTAACCAAACGAATTGAATTAGCCCGTGAAGAAGGCGATCTAAAAGAGAATGCTGGTTACCACGCGGCAAAAGATGAGCAAGGCAAAAATGAAGCCCGAATTCGTCAGATCAGACACTTGTTGGATCATGCGCAGATTGGCACGCCGGATGTTGGTGAAGGCGTTGCCCACATTGGCCAAGTAATCACTGTTGAGTTTGCCGATGGGGACAGTGAAACCTTCTTGTTGGGTTCTCGTGAAGAAGCAGCTCATGCCTCAATCGACGTCCTGTCACCAACCTCACCACTTGGCGCTGCCGTGTTGAACCAAGAGGTGGGTGCAACTATCAGTTACCAACTGCCTAACGGTAAGGAAATCAGCGTCACTATTACTGACGTTCGACCATATTCATAATCGCTAAAGTAAGATTGCGGCAACAACAGAGAGCCGTAATTGTCCACTAAAACCAAACCTGCCGGAAGCATCAAAGATCTACCACCTGCCATCTGGGTGCTTGCCACTATCGCATTCACTGTCGCATTGGGTTTTGGAATTTTGGCACCCGCTATTCCTTTATTTGCCCGATCTTTTGGCGTAACTGCTTTTGCGGCAAGCACAGTTGTCTCGGTGTTCGCCTTAACGCGACTAATTTCATCTCCAATTTCCGGAATGTTAATCGAAAAAGTTGGCGAACGATACGTTCTAACTCTTGGACTGATGATCGTTTCTGGAACAACTTTTTTCGCTGGAAACGCAACTGACTTTTTTCATCTTCTCATTTTTCGTGGCCTCAGCGGGTTCGGATCGGCGATGTTTACCGTATCGGCTATGTCATTGTTGGTTCGCATGGCACCACGGGAACTTCGAGCTAGGGCTGCAAGTGTTTATCAAGGTGGCTTTCTCGCTGGCACCTTATTTGGACCCGCAATCGGGGCTGTCGTGCTTGGGATTTCAGTTCAGGCTCCTTTCTATTTTTATTCAGTAACACTTGGTATCGCTGCATTTATCGCTGCATTTTTCTTATCAAGCAAAAGAGTTTCGAGTGCGTCTGACAATTTAAATATTTCAGATTCATCATCTAGTTTAAGATTGATAGACGGATTTAGGCATGCTGGCTATCGAGCTGCGTTTACGGTTTCATTCACAATTGGTTTCACTATCTTCGGCTTAAGAGCCGCTGCTGTGCCGCTATATGTGACTGAAGAATTAATGGCAGCTGCTAGCTTGGTTGCATATGGCTTCTTTGTTGGGTCAGTAACCCAGATCGCAATTCTGCTTCCGGCTGGAAAGTATGCCGATACCAGAGGCCGACGCGAGGCAATGGTGATTGGCTCAACGCTGGCGGTTATTTCATCAGTGCTATTAATGAGTTGGCAATCTCCCACTGGCTACCTTGCCAGCATGGCAGTTGGTGGTTTTGCTGGATCATTTTTGAGCTCGACGCCAGCTGCAATTGTTGGTGATGTGGTGGAAGGTCGCCGACGTGGACCATTACTGGCAGCGTTTCAGATGGCGGCAGATATTGGCGGGATAACCGGACCGCTGGTTGCCGGCTTGATGGTTGATGGTTATGGATTTACCGCAACGTTTGCTATTGGTGTGGTCGCAACTGTTCTCTCGCTAGCAGTTACGTTAATGATGCCGAAAAAATATAAACCGAAAGAAGTTGCACAATAACCTGTTTCATAGCAGAGTTAGCAAATGAGCATATTTAGCCGTCCTGTTGTGATGCCGACCCAAGAGCAAGCCATACCTGGCCGTACCGATTACTCCTACCAAGTTCCAGATAAACATCGGGTGCTAGGAAACAGTTTGCATGCACCATATCCAGCGAATTTAGAAGTTGCTTATTTTGGGATGGGATGCTTCTGGGGAGTTGAGCGACTGTTTTGGCAGCTTCCCGGCATCTACACCACTGCAGCTGGCTATCAAGGTGGTTTTACGACTTTTCCAACCTATGAAGAAGTTTGCACTGGCATGACTGGTCATGCGGAAACGGTGCTCGTGGTTTTTGATCCGACAGTTGTTAGCTACTGCGAGTTACTAGTTAAGTTCTGGGAAGAACATGATCCAACCAGCGGTATGCGTCAAGGTAATGATGTTGGTACGCAGTATCGCTCCACTATCTACACCACAACTGACGAACAACTTGAGCAAGCCAAGATATCTTTAATTGATTATCAAAACTCACTTGCTAACTCTGGTTTAGGTGAGATAACAACTGAAGTCTTGCCGGCACCTATGTTCTATTTTGCTGAGGAATACCAACAGCAATATTTAGATCGAGTGCCAAATGGTTACTGCGGCCTAAAAGGCAC